>JAYUGZ010000128.1:0-14495 GCA_043767465.1 Cyanobacteriota bacterium | reverse complement strand
TCATAAAAATTAATACGGGATGCGGGAAACTCAGTGACTTCAGGGAGAGAGAGGGAAGCGGCTCGGGGGACTTCAGTCAAGAGTGTTCTTTCTTGTTGCTATTTTTATTGAAATATTGTATTATGTTCGACAAGTGAGTAAGAACAAACATCTACGTGTTGAGACATCCTAGAAGGCGAGAAATTCCCGCCCCTGGAAACAACGGTTGAGCGCAAGCTTGATGACAGTATGACAGTAAAGGGCAAATAACAGCAGGTTGTTGAGCGTACCGTATTTTGGCTTAGTGATGGTTCAGAAAACTTTAAAACGACAAAAGTAGCTAGAAACCTAAACTTGATTTGGGTGACTAAGTAGACGTTGTTTGGCTAGCGTAGCGAGAATCAGACTTTAGTAATAACTAAAGTTATTCTGTCAGCAGAATCTCAGTGGCTTCAGCCCTGAGAGTGTCAAAAATGCCGTAGTAAGGAATGCGGATAATTCTTTCGTAAACCCAAAACTTACCCGGTTTAGTCGTTGTACCGTCAGCGGCCACAGCAAGCGGAGTACGTGAAGCGAAGCTATCCCGTTCCCCGTAGGGGTTCCCGAAGGGTAGGGAATCGCGCTCTTCATCTCCATTCCCGCTAGCAAACTCTAAAGCAATGAACGGAGCCATGTGTTCCCGCCAAAGTACATAAGAACGGCGATAACCGTCGATTGTTGGCGGTACGTTGGGCACGTAAAACCAATCCGGTGCTTCTGCGCCTCGCTCTGGCGGGTCAGTTTCTCGCCAGTAAATGCCGCAAGAAGAGCCCGATCGCATATTGTCAGTCTGGATGCAGCCGCTCTACCACCGGCCCGATCGAATCTGTCAGAATGATACTCTGCGGATGCTCCTGAAAATTCTTCACAAAGGTACCATCTTCCTCTGGCAGTTGGGTATGATCGGGGAATGCAGGAGGCAAATCTGTAGCAGTTATTGTCTCATTCATCGTCGTTTCCCGTGCAGTTATTGTTAATTGTAATCCGAAATTTTAGCAAGCTGATTTTATAGTTCAGCTAATATTAACTAAACAATGCAATCCATAGCGGCAGCATTAACAGCAACCCGACGGAAGTGAGGGCGATGCTGCTAGCTAACAAATCGCGATCGAGTTCATAAATTTCTGCTAAAATCAGCACCGAAAGAGCTGTGGGCGTTCCCGACATCAACACCAACACCAACCTCGGATCGCCACTTAATCCCCAAAAACTAGCACCCAATCCGATCAGCACCGGCACAATTACCACTTTTAACAGCGACGGGATTAATGCTAGTTCAAAACTTTGCCATGTTTTAATAGCTCTTAGCCGGATACCAACCAGCACCAAAGCACTAGCTATTACCCCTAAAATTGCTGTCTGTAATCCCGATTCTACCGTCTCAGGTAGGGGAATATTTCTCGTAAAAAAACCAATGATAAATGCCCACAAAGCGGGAACAGTCAGCACGTCCCGAAGCTGAATCCACCAGTGATTTTTTTCCTCGGAATGCCCGAAATAGCTGGCAATAAGTACACCGAAACCGTAGGTTCCGATCACGTTGTTTGTGACGCTCTACAAGACAGCCCAGTTGTTGTTATCGCTGCTGATGATAGCGGGGGTGATTGCTAATCCGACAAAGCCGGTATTCCCTAACATCGCAGCTAGGATAAAACTGCCTTGACTCGATCGCTTCAGGGAATTTACATTTAATAAAAATAAATTAACCAGGGAATGTTTGCCCTGAAAATATGGCTTTTTGACGTGGGCCGCACTCAGCCGTCGCAATAACAGCCAAGTCAACCAAGCTAAACTCGTACTGACAAATAACACGAATATGGCGATCGCCGGTGTGAATCCCACAGCACCCGAAAAATCGCTTTGACGGGCTAAAACTGCAATTTGCAGCGGTATCCCAATCCAGTAAAGAAAGCGGCTCAGCAGCTTAGGAAAATCAACTGGGACGAACCGAAATAGTAGAATTCCCAAGCCCGTCCAGATAACGAGAGGCGTATAAGCGTGAAATAATGTCTCAATCATAAAAACTTAACTTGACAATCTGAAATGCCTCTATCTATTAATATTAAGGCTAAAACCCGTTTGAAAAATGCGAATTTTTGGTTAGCAGATCCCGCCTCTACGGGGGCGAGTTCCGCTAACGACTTATCTTGCATTTTCCGAACAAATGTGCTGTGTTTTCCTAGACTCGAAACACGGCGAGACTAAATCTGCTGATTGACTTGCACTCATCAATTCAATTTCAAAGCATTAACAGGCACATCATCCCAAGAAGCAACAGTCCGCAACGTAGCAACCCAACCCTGTTGTTTTTGCTCTGCCGTCAAATTCTGCTCAAAAGATTGGTGGCATTCCTGCGCTTGAGTCTCATCGCAACAAGCAATACAGGAATAAAGAATGCCCGACGGATCGATTTGCTCGTTTACCCAAATAATCACGATCTACTCTCTCAATCAAAATCTACTGTCATTTAAATTTTCCTATATTTTTGCCAATTATTTACTAGGATTTCTTAGTCGGCGTCCGGCGGACTTCGTTTGTGTAGTCGCGATTTCAATCGCCGAGTCTGATCTTAGTCCGCAGGCGAGTGGACATCGTTTGTGTAGTCGCGATTTCAATCGCCGAGTCTTATTGCGACGCCAAACTCGCCAAAGACTCGCCCGCAACCCTGCAAATCCGCCAGTCTGGCATCACATCAGCACCAATACCCTGATAAAATCCGATCGCCAATTCATTCCAATCCAACACACTCCACTCCAAACGCCCGCAGCCCCTTTCCACTGTCAACCGCGCCAAATAAACAATCAAAGACTTGCCAATACCCCGCCCTCGAAACTCAGGAAGCACAAACAAATCCTCCAAATAAATCCCCGGCTGAGTCAAAAAAGTAGAATAATTGTAAAAAAACAGCGCCCACCCCACAATTCGACTATCCGACTCTGCTAAAATCGCTTCAGCAAAAGGTCTCGCGCCAAACAAATGATTCTCCAAATCAACCGCATTACCAGTAACGGCGTGAGATAACTTTTCGTACTCCGCTAAAGCCTTAATCAAATCAAACAGCACCGGCACATCGGCGCGGGTAGCTGGACGCAAAATCACCTCATCTGACATAAATTAATAAGTAGTACGCGACAATCAACAATAGACTTGAATTGCATAAATCTTTGATTGAGCAATCAACCGCAGATGTCAGGCAGATTAACACAGATTAACGCAGATAATTTTACTCGTTACCAGGCTCCTGCCTGGTAACATAGATTCAGAGGCTCTGCCTCGTTTGGGACAATGGAGGCAGAGCCTCCAAATATCGATTCCCAGGCATGAGCCTGGGAACCAATTAAACCCGCTCCCGTCGCGTGAGAGTTTGTATAGACGCGAATTCCATTCGCCGTCCGATATTTAAGACTTTTCACAATCCAAACTCAATGTTTTTTAGCTCATTTCAACCAACCCTTCAATCGTTCCGTCACTTGAGGGCGGCGCAGCTTCCGCATTGCCTTATTTTGAATTTGACGGACTCGTTCGCGAGACAAATTAAACAAACTGCTAACCTCTTCTAAAGTGTAAGGTTCGCCCGTTATCAAACCGTAACGCATAGCGACAATCTCTTTTTCCCGCTCAGTCAAAATACTATCCAACACCTCCAAAATATCTTGGCGCATCATCATCTCATTCATCTGAGCTTCTGGAGATTGCGTTGCGCTATCTTCAATAACATCCAAAAGTTCCGAACTTTCTTCTGTGCCGATGCGGTGGTTGAGAGACAGAGATTGTCTGCGTACTTGCTGGAGGTAACGAAGTTGTTCGGCAGTAACTTCCATTTCTTTAGCAAGTTCAGATTCTGTGGGATTGCGTTGCAGAGAACGCCTCAAATCCCGATAAACTCTTTTGAGTTTATTTAACTGTTCGACAATGTGCACCGGCAACCGAATTGTCCGCCCTTGATTGGCAATTGTGCGGGTAATTCCTTGGCGAATCCACCAATACGCATAAGTAGAAAACTTGTAACCCTTTTCAGGATCAAACTTTTCGGCGGCTCGATTCAAACCTAAAGCTCCTTCCTGAATTAAATCAAGAAAAGGTACGCCCCGATTGAGATAGCGTTTGGCGATGGAAACCACCAAGCGCAAATTCGAGCTGATCATTTTCCGTTTCGCCGACTGACACTGGTGGCGAAGCTGTTGCAGTTGAGTTTCGCTGACGCCCACAGCCACCGCCAGTTCAGCTTTTGTTGGCATTCTGTCCAATTCCTGCTGCAAACGCTGTTCTAGTTCCTGAAGGGCTACCAATTCTTGAACACGACGCGCCAACTCCACCTCTTCGGTGGCACTCAGTAGAGGATAGCGAGCCATTTCTTTGAACAAAGCTCCCACGGGATCGTCGGCAGACCAACTGTTGTATGCTGACGATCTTGTTACCGTCGGACGATCGATCTCGGTGTCCTCATCCTCTGCGATTGCGAGTGAGACTTCGGGGGCCACCGCAAAACTGCCTAGGTCAGATTCTGCCATATAGTGCTTGGTGTCCGTGGGATGATTTGAAAACTATCCCTTCACTGTAACAACGTTTTTACTAATTTAAAGACCCACAGGTAGATTACTCCTGTGGGTCTTTTGATTGGATTCTAGGTTTCAAATTTTGACAATGGCGCACAAATCCTTAAAGAGCTCGCGGACACAACGGGCTATCACCCGCTGGCGGGCTAGTTTAATCGGAGTGCCACCCTTTTTTCTCCTCTTGAGGTTTTCGGCTGGGGACATTTGCTCGGCGTCATTGCCCTGCCCGTAAGCAAATTTCAGCGGCGGATTGTTCCTGGCTACCTCTAGCCGCGTAAAGCACCACTGCCACAAGGCTTTTCTACACAGCGCGCTGCCGGATTGTTTTCCTTTTTTTTTCTGACCGCTGTCATCGCGAATCACGCCCATGCCGACCGCTCTCATGAAGCGGCGCTCTGAGAGCTTGAGCTTAGATTCTTTCCCACTTTGACGGTTCTTGCGAAGTTTGATCTCAGGCCGACCGTCTTTTAAAAAATCCTCAATTGGGTAAATTGCCCCCAGCAAATAACCTTGAAGCTGGTAGCCAAAACCAAATTTTGCAAAAATTTGCCGGTATTCATCAAACTGCGGATTATCAATCATCTCAACCAACAGCTTTTTGAGCTTGAAGATTTCCTCCTCAATTTCGCAGTATTGCTTGGCAGCCCACAGAGTTTGAGGCTCAATACCAGAGCCGACCGTTGCCTCCAAAATGCGATCGTACTTTTTCGATTTCCGAGACCCAGCCAGCCACCCCCATAGCAGGGGAGGTAACTCTTCTTGTAGTTTTGCCGATCGCACCAGCGCTACCTCCGGGCACTGCCACGTTAGCTCCTGCCTCATTCTGTTGACTATCGGAGACTGCAATCGGTTTAAGTGTTCGATCCGCAAGCAAATTTGTTTGATCTGACCGACTAAAGAATCGCGAATCTTAAGGTAGCTGGCTTCTGTTTTGTCGAAGTACCAGCAAGCAATGGCAAAAGCGTCGATATCATCCGTCTTGGCTCCACTTTTACCTTCTTTGCCCATAAGCTCCGCCCGATAGTTTGGCAGTTTGCTGTTGGAAATCATTCGCACTTCGCAACCCCAATCACTAAGTTTGTTTATCCACAACCGCGCGTAGTTCATCCCGGTTGGCTCGCAGATAGCGACAACTTTCTGAGCGTTGAAACTTTCAATTTTCGCCCTTAATCTATTCAAATTTTCAAGGTTCGAGTGAAACACTTCGATATCGGCGGCGAAGTAGTCATCACGGGGGTTGCTAGGTTTTTCCAGCATAAAGCACGCGGCAATTGATGACCGACTAACGTCAATGCCTACGATTAAATATTTCACGTAATTTAGGCAGGGCTATTTCATTCTCTTGTAGGGGCGGTGCCCCCGTGCCCGCCCGAACTCTCTCAAACACATACAAAATGTCGATCAAGAGGGTCGGCACGGGGGCACGACCCCTACAAAATTATCGTTTTCTTGAGAATGAAATAGCCCTGGTAATTTAGGAGAGTAAAGGTATTAAGAACAAAAAAGCCTACGAATCTCCCAAAAGCAAATTAATGCTTACTTCACTGATTAAGGCTTCTTTGTTTTGTTCTGTTTTGTGCAGGCTGGCGCTTACGAAGGGATGATAACAATTAAGCTAATTTCACTTTTAAAGCGCCACCTTGTCTTGCGACTTGTCCCGCGACTCCCCCTTGAAAAGGGGAGTTTCGGCTGCTGAGTCGAGCAGCCATCGTCAGGCGGTTATCGTTTGCATCCTTTTTTGTGGTTCCAGGAAATGATGCTAAAGCCGCTGGGCTGAACATTCTTCGGGTCTAGCAACTTGAGCAAAACTTCATCCACTAAATCTTCAGAAAGGCTCATGACTCCCGGACAGACATAGTTACTGATAGCCTCTAAGAGGCGTTCTGGTGAAGATGTAGTAAACTTAGACAGCAGGTAGCAAGCGCGGTGCAAAGCCATTGCTGTAGCAAAAATTGCTCTTTTCTGGTTGGCGGTCAAACTATCCAGATTGTTCATTTTCATTACATCCTTTCAAAGTGCCAAGTGCTGTCAGATTCACCAGCTTTCGTTAGGTGGTCGATGAAATTTTCCACTTCTCCTGTTGTTGGTGGTTTTGAGTAAATCTGAGCCTTAGCTCCGATTTCGTTGCGAGGGCTTCAACAGTTTGCCCCGTGAGGTCGGAGAGTAAATTTAGCAACACTGAATTTGTAAACGATAACGAGTAAACAAGTCGTTTTTGCTCAAATGACAAATCTTTTAGGCTGCACTCCTGCTTCTCATTGATTTCACCATCGGCGACTATTTGAATGCAATTAAGATTCAAGTCGCAAGTATCTGTGCAATCAGAAAGCATTCTTTCTATTAGCTGCAAAGCTAAATAGTTGCCTGCATTTTCATTAATTAATGCAGCAATTTGGGTATCTAGGTCAGCAACTTTTGCCTCAATTTCTGGTAGAAGCGGTGGCAATTGGGAAAGAGAATAGGTAAAGATTTTCATGCTTGTCCTTGATTAAGATGAATCCGACACGCGATCGGATCTAATATCCGATCGCCCGCAGCGTTCAAAAACCACGTCCAAGTCCTCTAAAATCGCTACTTCTTCCGCTGTGTATTCTTTCTCAGCAGCCTGCTCATCCGATCGCCCAACGGAACAATCTTCCTCAGCAGCCTGTTCATCCGATCGCTCTTGATAACGTTCTGCCAGAATTTCCTCAATCAACTCCTGCTGCGAAATCCCCCTTTCGCGAGCCTCATCGGCGAGATTCTTCTTAAATTTCTTGATTTTGACAGTCGCCGGCTTTTCTTCAGGCTCCTCCTCAACTACAGCCTTGACGTGACCAACTGTGACGCGACCATTGGGAGCAGAATCCAAAACCTCTTGCCACTTTTGGGAAAGCTCGCCACCGCCAGTGACTTGACTGTCGCCAGTTTCGCTTTTGAGATCAGAGGAGAATTTAGCAAGCGGCAAAGCTTGGGATATGCAGCTAGGCAGTTTGGTAAATCCTTGGTTGATTAGGTCGATCGCAACAGATGCCGCTTTGATGATTTTCTTGGCATAGGACGCGCAGGGGGAACGCATCTTATTGAACAGTGTTCATCAGTGATGAGTATATTTTAAGATAAATTCACCATTGTTAGAAGCTATAAACACATTTTATAATGACTTTTAAGAGAAAAGAGGAACTAATTAATGGTGATTTTTACTTGCTGCCTTTTTTGGGACAATAAAAAGTTTACAACCACTGTTTACAAGTTGTATAATAGTTAGCGATGAGTTGTTTGTGAGAATTTAGTTGACTGAAACAGCGAGAATTTTAGTCAAATACTCATCATCCCACCAGCTCGAAGTCGCTTGTTCTTTGCTCCAGTTTTTGAGGTTTTTCCTTGATTCAAAAGATTGAGAGAGATATGTCTAAGAATCGCCAAATTTTGCGGAGCATTGTCTTTCCTGAGCCGACAATTATCTTCGCGAAAACCCACATCTAATACCCAATGTAAAGAATTTTCAATCCCCCAATGGCTGCGAACTGATTCACCAAACTTTTGAGCATTATTTGACAAGCTACTAATGTAATAACGAATTTCGATAGTTGTTTTCCCTTTCACCATTCGCACCGATTCTATCATACCTATACTATGAAGTTTCTCCCATTAATTGTCAGGATCAATCTGCTCTTTGATGTTACTTAACATTAAGTGATTTCGGATTTCTGAGCGACCGTGATTGTTCTCTTGTTTGGGCAAATAAGCTGTATGTGTAAAGCCAGAAAATCCTTGGCTAATCGCTTGTTTAAACAACTCTTCTACTTTGGTATATAGGGATAGCTGGTTCTTTTTTAAGGTGATCACGTAGTCTCCCCCCTGTTCAATAATTAACTTCACAATTGATATCTGACAGCCCATCGCATCAATAGTGACAATGCTTCCATTTAATTCTGATACTTTTAATAAAGCCGGAATTGCCGTGATTTCATTAGATTTTTTATCAACTTTAACTTGTCCTAAAACTAATCTTTGACTGGTTGCCCAAGCACTGACCATATGAATCGCTTTTTTGTCTCCTTCCCGATCGTAAGAATGGCGAAGAGTTTTGCCATCAACTGCGATTACTTCTCCGGGATTTAAACAGCTAATAGATTGAATCCAGTTCAAAAAACATTTTTGAAACTGCTCTGGATTGAGGCGAGAAAATACTCGCGCAATTGTGTCATGTGACGGTATACCATTCGGCAATTCTCAAAATTTATTTAACCATTTGTATTGAGAGCGACCGTAACTTTCGATATCCACCCATGTGTCAGCACCACAAATCACGGCACAAATTGAAATAGTGATAATATCAATTAATTGATGGCGTTTCGTTCGTTCAATTCTTGGGTCTTCTAAGTCAGCAAAATGGTCAGCGATAGTGATTTTAGGCTTTAGCTTCATAAGAACTAACTCTGCTTAAATGTTTCATATGTAATCAATAATTATTCTCCAATATACCATATTCTGCTAATATAAACTTTAGATGCGTTCGCCCTGCACTCTGCTGCGATCGGGTTAGAACAAGGCATTGGCAGAATCTTAATTCCAGGAACCTTTGCTCAGCACACTATTAGGGCTTATGCCGCATCTTTTGTGGCTAAGTCCCGCTGGTGGCTGGGGGGAACCTTAACTCAAATACTGAATGACGGGAATTCTCAGGCTGACTTTGAAGCTTCGCGCTGGGAAGTGCCATTAAATCGAATTACGCTAATTCAACTTCCTCAACTTACCGAAGAATATCAAATTAAATTTGAACCTGCTCGGTGGCACAGGCAAATTCAGCTAATCATTGAGATTTATACCCCATAAATTTTACTTCGACTTTATTGACAGTTGACCTCGCTGTGCTTAGCTGTATTTTGGGATTAATGGCATTGATTTGGAATTCTTTAAAGGGAATGCAAAAAGACGCTATTATTGCTGCTCAGCACCAAGCAAAGCTAGAAAAAACCGTCGAATTTTACGGAAAAAGGCTTGACAACGTAGAACAATGGATTTCTGGAAATTCTGGGTTTAAGGAGCGGTAAAAAATGCCAAGAATTGCTGCTAGAGACTTGTTGAAAGACCCAAGCGCAACTTTACTTCAATTAGTTGACGCACTAGCCAAACTTTCTGAAGATAAAGGATATCTACAGGGGCGAAAAGGCTTTGCCAAAACAATTAGCGAAACAGATATTTTGATTGATGCACTGCGAGAGCGTATTGAGGAGATTCAAAATAAATGACAGCGCATAGCTTAATTTTTACAATGGAATTAAAAGCTGCTGATGAGCTTTTGTTTGGAAACTTACAATTAATCTACCCAGACGGGAAGAAGATTGATTATTTAGCGACTTCTGGGTGCACTCAGTGGCAACAGCCGGGTGACGAGTGGCAGCGGGGAAAAGGCCCGATTCCACAAGGATTTGACTTTAAAATACCGACCACGCCGTATTGGTCGGATTTGCGCGGGGTTGAAGGAAACTTTTTTCACATTACGCCTGACCCGGTGGTTTCCCCGACGGGCTTAGCGCGATCGGAGTTTGGAGTTCACTTTGACGCAAATTTTCCCGGCTCTGCTGGGTGTATCGTTCTGATCAATGGGTTGGGGTGGCAAAAGTTTTGCGATCGGATGCGGGCGATCGCCCGATCGGGCGTTGAGTACATTCCGCTGCAAGTGGCTTACTCTTGGACTGGGGATTCACTGTAACCAATTTAATCAGAAATTTCCGAAATCCATCTAGAAGCCCGTAGCTGATATCAGATTGCCCCAATTTTATACGTTTTTATTGAGTTCGAGCAAGTTTTGGAGCTGCCTGCAATAACTGCTGAGTATAAGGGTGCTGCGGATTAGTAAAAATATCCCTAGTCTTGCCGATTTCCACAATTTTTCCAGCATTCATTACCGCAATGCGATCGCAAAAAAACCTCGCCACCCACAAATCGTGCGTAATAAACAGATAAGTCAAATTAAATTCCTGCTTCAACTCCAACATCAGCTCTAATACCTGAGTCTGCACGCTAGCATCCAGCATACTTACCGGTTCGTCGCAAATAATCAGTTGTGGCCTAGTAATCAAAGCTCTGGCGATCGAAACCCGCTGCTGTTGTCCCCCCGAAAGTTCCCCCGGATAGCGGTCAAAGAAATCCTCCCCGGGGGTCAAACCCACCCGCTCTAACATTTGGATTACTTGTTTTTTAGCTTCATCTCCCTTAGCTAATTTGTGAATAAACAAAGGGTCAGCAATACTTTGACCGACAGTCATCATCGGATTCAAGCAAGCGTGGGGGTCTTGGAATACCATTTGCATTTGGCGGCGGTGCTTCCTGACAGCATCGTTGCTCAGGGCAGTGATATCTATTCCTTGGAATTCAACTTTGCCACCTGTCGGGGGAATTAGCTGCAAAATCGATCGCGATAACGTACTTTTGCCGCAGCCGGACTCCCCTACCAGCCCCAGGATTTCCCCCCGTTCTAGCTCTAAGCTAACGCCATCTACGGCTTTAATTACCTGGCGGTTCCGCGAAAATAACTGGTCTAATAAATTGCTTTCTAAACTGTAGTGCTGCTCTAAATTCGTCACAGTCAAAAGAGGCGAATTAGACTCGGATTTAAGCCGATAATTTTCCTTCTCCCCTCTATCCGTTACATCCGTTAAATCCGTTACAGTGCTCGTTGCCGAACTTCCTTCTTCCTTCTGAATGTGCAAAGCTGCTTTGAGGAGCGATCGAGTATATTCGTGTTGTGGCCGTTCAAAAACATCCAGCACCGGCCCAGTTTCCACGACTTTGCCGCCGTACATCACCGCAATGCGATCGCAATACTCAGCCACCATCGCCAAATCGTGAGAAATCAACAAAATCGCCGTTCCCCGTTGGGCGCAAAGTCTCGTCAATTCCTGCATGATCTGGGCGGCCACAGTTACATCCAAACTCGTCGTCGGTTCGTCCGCCACAATTAACTTCGGATCGAGCAAAAGAGCCAAAGCAATCGCCACTCTTTGACGCATTCCGCCGCTAAATTCGTGGGGAAATTGCGACCAGCGAGACGCCGGAATTTTCACAGCTTCTAGAATTGCGATCGCCCGTTGCTTAGCTTGCTTGCGATTCAAATTCGGTCTGTGAGCTTGCAAAGTCTCAATACAGTGTTCCCCAACAGTCATCAAAGGATCGAGACGAGTCATCGGATCTTGAAAAATCAAAGCCACAGCTTCGCCCCGAAACCGTCTGAGTCGCGAAGCATTCATCTCAAACACCGACTCACCCCCAAAACCAACCCGCCCCTCAATCAGCGTCGAATCCGGCAGCAACCGCATCGCCGCCCTTCCCAAAGTTGACTTACCGCAGCCAGACTCCCCAACCAATCCCAGTTTTTCCCCCGGTTCCAGCGTCAGGGAAACCCCATCAACGGCCCAACCCGATTGGCCTCGCCGCTGAGGATAAGCTACTCGCAGATTTTCAACGGAAAATAGAGAAGAGTCATTAGTCATTAGTCATTAGTCCTTAGTCATTAGTTAGTAGTTATTTGTTATTTGTTATTTGTTATTTGTTATTTGTTATTTGTTATATAATCCTCGGTTGTCAGTTGTCACTTATTAATCATTGTGAGTAGTCATTGTTAGTTATTAGTCAGTATTTATTGGCAAGACACTGAAAGTCTGTTAGTCAATGAAAGAATAATTAGCTGCAAACCGAGTTTTCTTGGTGCATAAGCCGCTCCCCCGATTACTAACTAATAACTAATAACTAATGACTAATAACTAATGACTAATGACTAATGACTAAATTTCCCTTCGCTTCAACTCAGCTCTCCGCAATATGTAAGTAGCCGCACAATCAGCGTGGGGATGGTCAGCTAAAACTTCCGCGAGTTCCAACACATATCCGGCGATATCCGGCCCCAGCTTCTCGGTGAGCACTTGACGTTCCCGAGCGGCGAGCTCTTGCACGCGGGCCTTTGCTTGCCAGTTGGGAGAAAACATCTTGTCAATCTCGGTATGGAATCCTAGACTTTCGAGAATGTCCCACTCGCCGTTATCGCACCAAATTCCCCCGCACAGCATACAGCGCTCTATGTAAAAGGGCACTCTGCTGAAGGGAACTTTCGCCCGCGACAAATAGTGACCGTCTTCGGGACACAGCGCTGCTTTGCTGTCGTAGGGAGACGGTGTGAATTCTATACCGAGAGTCCCTGTCGCCTGTGGCTTCTCGGATTTGTTGTACCATTGGCTCTGCTCTTTCTGCCAAGCTTCGTATTCTCTGCCTGGAATCCAGATACCGTAACAGTTGGGACACCACTGCACCGACATACTGCCGGCTAAGGTGCCACCGTCTAAGTTTGGATGTTTACATTTTGGACATTCCACCGCTTTATTTCTCCTTGCCTTCTGTATTCCCTGTTTATTCAGTTATTAATTCTGCACCTGGGCTGGTCGGCTCAGAAGCAGAATTTTTGTGCAGCAGCGCACCGCAGTAGCCAATTAGCGTGTTAAGTCGTTCCGCAGTCGCAGTTTGCCTCGCGGATGCTGTCGCTGGCTGCTTCGCAGCTTGCAAAAACGTGACATCTGTCCCCAATAACCGCAGTTGCTTGTGAATTTCCGTCAAATACGACTGCTCTGGGGGTGTTTCTGAGGCGTCTAACTCGCCGCTGGGGGCTCTCATAATTTGGTTTCCGAAAAATTGTTGCACTTTTTTGTATTCGATCGCCAGCGCTGCCCGATCGAGATTATCCTGTGCAACAGTTCTTTGTAGCAGTTCTAGTGCTTGCTGTAATTCTTCGTAGCACTGGCGGCGGTCTTCGGACAATATCATGTTTCGTGAATAAATTTGTCTTTATAATCAAAGTAGATTCTTGCTTAAGCTTTGCTCATATTAAGCCAAGACCTGGGTTTTTGCAGCAATTCCCTGTTGATTGAGAAAATTCGACTGCTGGCAGGCTTGACTCGACTCTTCTGGCTGCTGCTTTGAGTTTAGTGTTGCCTGTGAATGCCGATCGCCCCCCACCTCCACTACCGCCAAAATATTCTAATCTTACCCGATCGACAGACCGTAGCGACGGCAGTGGAGTCACTATATTTTCCTACCTGCGACGGGGGGCAGCTCGGAATTAGATAGCTATAGTTAACAAAAAAATCGACTATTTTTGGGAATTGCAAATTGTGGCATTCAATTAGTTTAGTATAACTAAACACATAATTTCGGCAATTCAACCCAAAATCGGCTTTTAACCATTTGTATTTCTAAGTTTTAAAGGTGTACCCCATGAACGCTAACATTCTGACTCCCTCGAACGCGATCGATCCTTGCATAGTTCCCGACTGGCTGCAAGAATGCCTGAATTCTCGATCGCAGCCCGATGCGAGCCCTAACCCGAATTCCTCAACAGACAACAGCTTAATTTGTCGGGCCTTTGAATTTGCCCGCGACTTGCACGAAGGACAGTACCGCAAATCTGGAGAACCTTACATTTGCCATCCGGTAGCTGTCGCTGGAATACTCCGATATATGGGCGGAAACAGCGTCATGATTGCCGCCGGTTTCCTCCACGACATTGTAGAAGATACAGATATTACTCTCGAAGAAATAGAACAGCGATTCGGCGCGGAAGTACGACAGTTAGTCGAAGGCGTTACCAAACTTTCTAAGTTTAATTTTTCCAGCAAAACAGAGCGCCTTGCTGAAAATTTCCGCCGAATGTTCCTAGCAATGGCTAAAGATATTCGCGTCATTGTCGTCAAACTGGCAGACAGGCTGCACAACATGAGGACTTTGGAGCACTTGTCCGAAGAAAAGCAGCGCAGCATTGCTCTAGAAACCCGAGAGATTTTTGCTCCCCTGGCGAACCGTTTGGGTATCGGGCGCTTTAAGTGGGAATTGGAAGATTTAGCGTTTAAATACCTGGAACCGGAAGCTTACCGCGAAATTCAGGACTTG
>JAYUGZ010000127.1:0-2285 GCA_043767465.1 Cyanobacteriota bacterium | reverse complement strand
ACCCTTGCCGGACTATGGATTGTACCTTAAGTTGACACCTATGGGCATTGCCGTCTCCTGATTTCTTTAGATCACATCCTCTCCAACACCTGAATCCCCAACAATCCGAACCCCAACTTCAAAGTACGCGCCGTCAAATCGCACAAAATTAACCGCGAACTCCTCAACGGTTCCTCAGCTTTCAAAACCGGACATTGTTCAAAGAATTGATTGAATTTCTGACTCAATTCAAACAAATATTGACAAATCCTATTCGGCAATAAATCTCCCTCAACAGCATTCACAACTTCATTCAACTGCAATAAATGCTTCGCCAATACCAACTCCGCATCCGACTGCAAAATTACCTTTGCACCAGCATCTAAATTATCAAAATCAATCCCACCTTTGCGGCGAATTCCCTGCACGCGCACGTAAGCATAGAGCATATATGGAGCGGTGTTTCCTTGCAAAGCCAGCATTTTGTCGTAACTAAAGACATAGTTACTTGCCCGGTTTTGACTTAAGTCGGCGTACTTAACTGCACTCAAACCAACTATATGAGAGACGTTAGCTATAAACTCTTCTGTTTCTTGTCTTTCTTCTGCTGCTAATCTCTCTTCCAAATCTGCGCGGGTTCGCACGATCGCCTCATCGAGCAAATCTTGCAGCCGCACTGCATCCCCAGAACGAGTTTTGAGTCTTTTGCCATCCTCTCCGCATACCAAACCGAAGGGAACATGGACAATCTCGACATCTTCAGGAATCCAATTGGCTTTTCTCGCGACTGCAAATACTTGAGCAAAATGGTTGGCTTGTCCTGAATCGGTGACATAAATTATCCGTTTTGCACCGTCTTCTTTGATGCGGTAACGGATCGCGGCTAAGTCTGTTGTCGCATAGTTGTAGCCACCGTCGGTTTTTTGGACGATTAGCGGCAATGGTTCCCCTTCTTTATTGGTGAAACCGTCTACAAAAACGCATTTTGCACCGTCACTTTCTACTAGCAAGCCGAGACTGGTTAAATCTTCGACTACGGCGGGTAATAACGGATTGTAAAATGATTCGCCGCGTTCGGTTAATTTGATGTCGAGTAAGTCGTAGATTACTTGGAATTCGCGGCGGGATTGATCGCATAGCAATTTCCAAGCGCGCCTGGTGTCTTCTGCGCCTGCTTGCAGTTTTACTACTTCTTGGCGGGCGGTTTCTTTGAAGGTTTCGTCTGTGTCAAATCGCTGTTTTGCTTGGCGGTAAAATTCGACTAAATCTCCTAAATCTAGGGCATCAGCGGTGGTGAGGGCTTCGGGGTGCTCTTTGCGCAAATGGGCGATTAGCATCCCGAATTGGGTGCCCCAGTCGCCGATGTGGTTGATTCTGATTACGTCGTGGCCTTGAAATTCGAGGGTGCGGGCGATCGCATCGCCGATGATTGTCGATCGCAAATGTCCGACGTGCATTTCTTTGGCGATATTCGGGCTGGAAAAGTCGATCGCCACTCTCTGAGGCGTTTGAGTCTGCGAAATCCCCAAACGGGAGTCAGCGGCGAGCTCCCTCACTTGCGCTTCTAAATAAGCCGGTTTCAGCTTTAAATTGATAAAACCCGGGCCGGCGATTTCTGGGGTTTCGCAGATGTCGGCAAGATCGAGGTTTTCGATGATGGTTTGCGCGATCGCCCGTGGGGGCTTGCCTAACTTTTTTCCCAAACTCATCGCCGCGTTGCATTGAAAGTCCCCAAAGCTGGGATTGCTGGCGGCGGCTAGCATCGGATCTGTACCCGCATAACTCTCGCCGAATGCGGAGGTGAAGGCTTTTTCAAATCTTGCTTTTAACTGTTGGGCGATCGAGTTCATCTTTAATATTTTGATTGGATATTTATTTTAGACGCTAGAGGTTGAGGGCGATCGATCGCAACTTTTAGCTGTGCTGCTGCGGGGATTGCCCCTAGAAAACATTTTTTTCCTGATGTGATCTCAATCACAGCGCTTAGTATCTTAGGTTACAGATTATCACAATGCCGATCGCTACACAACTCAAAAAATATCACATCTAATCAATGATCGCGATCGCCATATAATTTATTTAAATCAGTTACATTAAGGTATGTTAAGATTTTTTTAATGCTCGCAAAAATTCTACGAAAGGAAGTAGTTATGTTATCTCAACCTGTTTTTGGCGATCGTTCTCTGACTCAAGCGTTTTATCAAGCAGTAATCAATCGCTTCCATGAGCCTTTGAGTCTCTCGACTCAAGCGCTATTAGAAGAGTGCACCCTCGGCTTTGCGCCTTGTCCCGATGGAGTCAAAACC
>JAYUGZ010000126.1:0-14529 GCA_043767465.1 Cyanobacteriota bacterium | reverse complement strand
TCTCTAATCCCTGTCGCCGGCAGTGCGAACTCGTTCCCCGAAGGAACGTAGAACCGCAGGTGCAGCTCGCCTTCGGGAGTTTCTAGTTCTTGGAATTCCGGAGCCTGATCTACACCTTGTCCTGGTAATATAAAGTCTGGGCTGCCACTAATCATAAATTCTGACACTGCTTTTCTAGCAAATTGTTGACCTTTCGGGCCTCTGAATATCCCGAGCGAAACTTCGACGGTCGAAACTTAACACTGCCAAGCTTGACACAGCCAAGGGGTGAATGGCACGACTGCCAAGGATTACTTGGCAATAGAGCTCCGTCCATAATTCACGGTGCCATCAATTATTCACGCTTCACGTGCTGACAAATTCGCTCAAATTGACTGCAAACCATGAATTTGGAACCGCGAAGCTTGACTTTGTACTACCACCGCCGTCTAAATTGGTAAAAATTGCGGGCAATTTCTGCGATGAATGCTAATCCGAGTACCAGTTTAGCCACGGGTTGTTGACATTGCTGGTGTAGCTACTAAAGGAACTTCCGTCAGTTAAGACTCTCGACTGCACTCTCCGACTCTTTGTACAGAAATGCCTAGCAATGACTAGCTCTGCGCATCAGTTTTGGCCAGTAGCTGCAAGTGGAGAACAAGTATATTATATTTGCACTTTGAGCGTGTTATGCCGGCTTTGGTCGAGAAATTGAACAGAGTTTTATCGGCGCCCTCATCAGGGCGCGCGGATTTATACATTCTAGTTTATGGTGCGATCGCCCCAAAGCCTAAGCTTATACCATTTGAGATTGAAGATTTGAGCTTGAAAATTGGAAATGACATACTGCATAAGGGTTTGGACTTTTCCTACAGTTCATTCTTTTTTGAAAATGGTATTCTCTTTTTGGCAACAGAGACGCCCCTGGCATCCGGAGGTGCAAAAAAGCGTTATGGCAGTAGACCGCTCGACAGTTGCACAATCAGGAAATCAAACCGTTTAGGCTATGGGTTAGGAGGCTCTATTCATGAGGTTATTTATGTCCTCACCGATGTGGCGGTTGCTATATACCAATTCTCAACAATCCTGCAATATTAGCTAGGGCCGATCAAATGTAATCCCATCCGGTTCAAGATGAAAAGTGTTTCTGTTTAAACTTCTCCCCGAAAAACGCAACTTTTTGTTTAAAAATCTATAAACTTTCACAGTTTACCCAACTCAATTCTTGTTTTATCTACTGCCATAGCCTCTCCTAAATTAAGGGGAGAAACGACCACTAATCCTGACACTAACAAAATGGATTCGTTGAGCCAAGAATCTCAGTCAATGAAAGAACCCATAGAGCCAATTTTATTCTAATTCGTCTTCTAGCGATCGGCTTAATAATCTTTCGGATAGATTCGCCCGAGGGTAGCCCGCGCCCACATATTTTTCTACCAGCATTAATAACTCGCTTTCGCCAAAAGGTTTGGTGTAGAAGTCTGTAGCTCCGGCCATCCGGGCTTTAACGCGATCGATAAATCCGTCGATGCCTGTTAGCATGACGATCGGTGTTTGCCGGAAAGCGGTAGAATTGCGGAGCATAGCGCAAACTTCGTAGCCGTCGAGTTCCGGCATGGCGATGTCGCACAGAATTAAATCGGGTTTGAGTTGAAAAACCAAACTCAGGGCTTGCAGGGGATTGCCGATCGCAGTAGCTTCGTAACCGTGTTCGTTTAAAATTGACTCGACTGTTTTGCGAATAGTATTGTCATCGTCAATGCAGACAACTCTCTTAACCTTGGTTTCTGGAGACGGCGGCCATTCTTTTCTGTCGCCTGCCGGGGCAACAGAGGACTCATAAAATAGTTGCACCAATCCCTGCTGCACGAAGGGGTAAATCGCCTTAGCAACACTAAGCACGTCTCGGTTGAGGTAGCGCGCCATTTGGCGGATCGAAGTGCGGCCGTCGGCCCAGCGTTTGAGAGTATTAAAGGTATTGACCGGCAGCGCTGCTCGCAGCTCGGCGGGGTCTGAAATCACCGGGCATTGGTTGGGCGATTGAATGTGAGGGTGAAACTGCTTCCACTGCTGCACCTGTTTGACAATCTTCGCCAGCAGCGAGCTAATTTCTAAGCTGGTCAGTTGAGGAGCCAAAGCTGGACCCATTTCAAAAGTAAATGAACCCTGGTGGAGACTGAGCAAGTCAAACAGGGTTTCGTGGATCATGCTGTGGATGATGTTACGCCCTTGAGCTGGAGTAAGGATATGGTTTTCTAGCAGGGCCCACAGGTAGCCGTATTCTGGGGCATTGGTAGATGCCATATAGGGAACTTGGATTTTGTCCAGGGCGGTATCTGCTTTGTAGCGGCGCAGGTAGTCCCGCAAGCGAAACAAACTGCCCGCACTCTGGGTAGCGTAAATAATCTGACCGTTGAAGCAGAAGACATACCAGGATTGTCCTGCAAGGGAGCGCTGGGTTGGTTGAGTACCCGTGCTGCTGGCGGAGCTGTAAGCCTCTACGAACAGTTCTCCGGTGCGCTGACCTAACTCAATTAATTGCAGGATGCTGCGGATGTCTATTTCACTCAAATTTCCCTGCATGCAGCTAAAGTGTCCTCCTTAAAACCGTTGGCGTCTGAGCTTGGAAAGACTGTGTGCTGGCCCAAAGATTGACTTGAGTTTCTGTGACACTCCCCACGCATGAATGCGGGGGATGCTTGAATCTATTGGAGTCCACGGACTTTACCCTCCAGAGAGTTTCACTGCGGTATGTCCTACCGCTGAATATCCACGCTGCATCACCACCTGTGCGGCTGCTACATCTCGATTGGTTTCATACCCGCACTTCAGGCCACTTGTGGACACGCTCTGACAGGTCTTTTTTACCTGTATGTGTCTGACAATTTGGACAAGTTTGGCTGGTTCTGTTGGCATCTACTTTAGCGAAATAGACATCTCGCTGGAAGCACCCATGCCCAAGATACTAAGAAATTGTCCAAACCCGGGATCAAGGGTATGTTTGCACAGCATTCCGGCTGACATCGCTTTGAGATTTAGATCAAAAGCAAATATCATTCCAGGGTTGTCGCACAAGCGATCGGCAGTTTTGAAATGAAAGTCCTTTCGAGCGTTTGAGATGGATTCGTGATGTCTAGCAATTCTACGCTGGAGTCGTTGCGATTCTCTAGAACCTCTAGTCTGATGCTTCAGTTGACGTTGCAGCAATTTTAGCTGGCGTTGTCCATCCACAAAGAACCGAGGTCTAGCCACTAACTCACCTTCAGACGTTGCGATCAAATTTTGCAGTCCTATCTCAATGCCAACTGCATAACCAGACAGAGTAGCTTGAGGAACTTCTACAGGTGATTGCAGCGTGAGCATGGCATAGAAGCCAGAAGCCCGTCTTACTACCCTAACTTGCTTGAGTTGGTAGCCGGATGGCAATAGGCGAGATAAACGCATCTTGACCCAGCCAATTTTAGGTAAGTTTACCCTATCTCCTTTGACTGGCACTTTGTTCAGTTGCGGATATACAAATGAGCACATCCGTTTCTGGAACCGGGGAAAACCATGAACTCGCTCCGACATTGCTACAAATGCCACTTCTAAGGTCAAGAGAACCTGTTGCAGCAGCGCATGGGTATGCGGAATTTTGAGGTTTGGATTAGTCTCTTTTGCCCCTGCAAGTGTTCTGCATTGACTGTAGAAGGTGAGTCTAGGTGCATCTGCCGGCAAAATATATTCTTGCTTCAGACTGCAAGCGTTGACACTGCACTTACGAGAATTGACCCAATCCTGGCGTTCTCGCAAAGCATATTTGTACACATTGCGACAAGTTTCAAGCCATTGTTCAAAGGCTTGTGACTGCTTAGGCGTTGGGTCTAGTTTGTACTCGTAGGTTAGTGTTTGCATAGGTTTATGATAGTGCGTCAATTACCCGCCACTGAGCGGAGTACCGCTACAATGGGGGCTTGTATCTACGCTCCACCTCAATTATGAAAACCTTTGCAGGATCTCAGCTTTGGTTTCATCACGCGACACATCAGGGGATACTGACAAGACCCCCGTACTCCACCAGTCTTGCCGGACGAGCAACGTTCTCATTGCGATATTTCGTGCCCCAACCAAATCAGCGTGTAATTCATTGCCACAGCATTCACAGCGAAACATTAGCCCTTTGTTCGGTCGATTAGCCTTCGAGGTATGTCCACATTTAGGGCAACTTTGCGAAGTATAATGTGCCGGAACTTTGGTTGCTAAACTGCCAATCAAATTAGCTTTATAGTCGATATAGCCTTTCTCAGAAACATGAGGTATGACTGGGCATAGGGCATAGGCCTCGGTGGGCATAGGCTTACGGGCTATCCTCACTTTTTTGAGAACCGCTATATAACTGTGTAATTGGGCAAAGAACCATCTAGCCTTGTTTCGATTAGCTCTAAGCTGCTTATTGGTTGCCTTTTTGCCAGATTTAGATTTTGTTCTATCGCGGATTCCGGTCAAGTTTTCTAATCCAATCAAGCTGCTAGGCTTGGCAATTTTTTTACTTATTTGGTGGTTCACATCGACGATAAACCGTCTCTCCCGTCCCGATAAAGCGATTAATCTGCGCTTTGCCGAACGGGTGTCTTTACGTTGTAGAGTTCTCCGAGCCCTCTGGTATTGGCTGGCTCGATGTCGTGATGCTTTACCAGAATAGAAGGCAGACTTATTATTTAGATCTGTTTCTACTGCCAAATATCTCATCCCCACATCAACGCCAGATATTCTGGTTATAGTAGTTGGATCGATATCTGGTAGAGCAATCTCAAGACTCACCATTAGATAGTATGTCTTGTAAGAACGCTGGTAAACTATCTTTGCTGCTCCGATATTAGGGCAGGTTTTAATGAGGTATAGGTGTTTATTCCAGCCTTCGTAAGTAACAACAATACGACCATTTAGCGTCCCAATACTGACTTGTTGGTCAGGCTTAAACGAGTATTCGCGCTGATAATTTAAGGTCACAGTCCGAGATGAGTATCTAGGAGCTTCATCAAGCCCCTTAAACCGTTTCTTGGTATGTCCTTTATTGATCGCTTTATTGTTTTGCTTAACCTTCGTCACCAATGATTTAAAAGTTGCAGCAACCTTTCTAGGCACATTACACGCCATCTTTGCCCCTAATTTAAAGTCGGAGCGCAGATTGTTGTAGACGAGTTTCTGTAACTTAGCCCCATTGCTAGACTTGCCATTGTCGAAAGCGATCGCAGAAGCATAGTTCAAGGCATCACGATAAGCCAATGCAGTATCACGCACCGCTGATTTCTGTTCAGCAGTGAGGTTTAACTTTAGTTTAACAGTGATAACTTGGTTCATATCTTCAACAAACTCTGTTGATATTGTAACTGTTGAACATAAAGAAGGCAAGAGATCGAGCAAGGAATTTGTTCGCTTTACGAGTCCACCCGTCTGTTTGCCGATATCTACGATTGTCGGATTGTAGACGGGTGGACTCGCCCACTCACTAGCTTGTCCGACCCACCACCAACCTTCGATGGCTATGGGTTGAGTCGAGGAGGACTATTAAGTCCTGCCTCTCTGAGTTAGAACCGTGCGTGCGACTTTCACCGCACACGGCTCCCGATATTCTAGGCACGCGCCTTGCTCATGTGAACATAATCGTGGCAGAATTCGTGGAGATCTTCAAGATTGTTGGGCTTCCAATTATCGTGATTGCCATCGATATGATGTAGGTGAACTTTCTCCTCCGAGGTGAGTTTATACCCGCATCTGGTACATGAATGGTTTTGCTTTTTAATGGCTTTAGAGGTCGCACCGTCGTAGAGTTTGCTATTGCGCTCACTCCAGTAGGTAACGTCGCCATCGTAGGGTGATTTTTTCCCTTTATTAACCATGACGTATTTATTTTCGGCATGAGTAACAGCAGGAAACGCTTTATCTATCAATTTCTCGACAGTATAGCGGTTTTGCTTCGTCTCTTTGTTGAATACCTTGAATGCCCGAAGATGGATGAACCAGAGTGAATTTCTAGACCCGTCCATCTTGCAGTATTTATGGTAATTTCGTCATCCTCTAACCACCGCTGCTAATTTGTCGGCTTTAACGATGGCATCATAGTTTAAGTTATTGACGATTTTCTTGACCTTCTTACGGAAGTTTCCGAAATTATCCGCTGAGGGAGTGGTTCTGAACTTGCCGTTGTTCTGTACTTTAAAGTGCCAGCCAAGAAAGTCAAATCCGTCTGTCGTAGCGGTTATCTTGGTTTTATTTTCGCTGACTTTCATCCCTCTTGCTGCTAAGAATTGGCTAATTTTCTCAAGTATTAGTAGTTGTTCGTCTTCCCCTGGTTGGTTTGAGGAAGATTACCATATCGTCGGCGTAGCGAACACTGGGTGGATATCCTCAATGCTATTTAGCGCGACGTTGGCTAACAGAGGACTCACTACACCGCCTTATGGCGTTCCTTGGTCAGGGAATTCTATATTGGTTCCAGCTTTTAGACATCTGAAGATGCTTAGCTTTAGTCCCGCAGGGGCAATTAGATTGTCCATGATTGAGGAGTGGGAGATTCTGTCGAAGCATTTTTAGATATCCAGTTCGATGACTCTTTTCTGGATACCCTTAACTTGAGATTTTAGGTGGTCGAACACGTATTTCTGGGCAACGCGCAAGCCGAACGTCCGGTTCTAAACCCATAACTTCGAGCATGAAAGGTTGCTTGGTGCGCTGGTTCGAGTGCGAACTTGGCGATACATTGCCAAGCTCTATCGGCGATGGTTGGCACTTTAAGGATTCGGGTAGTTCCGTCCTTTTTAGGGATGGGAATTTCTCTTAGTCTTTGATGCTTCCATGAGTTAGTATTTGCCTTGAGTAATTCACTCAGGGCAAAGCGTTCCTCAAATGTGAGGGACGCTTTGCCGTCGATACCAGCCGTTTTCTTCCCAGCGTTAAGCTGCGTTACCTGTCGAATTGCCAATAACCTAGCAGCTTGAGATTTGAGAATCAGTTTTTGCAGTGACCGCGCTTTCCGCTTGTCGCCAACTCCAACTGCTTTAAACACGCGATTTTGTAAGCGGAATAACTCACGTCGAAATTTATTCCAAGGTAAGCGCATCCATGATTCACTAGCTATTAAACTGTGTCTAATTATGCTCTACTCGATAGCCGTGTTTTCTGAATACCTCAGACCAATTACGGTCTGTCCTACCCGATTCTGAGGGTTTAATCCACTCGTCTGGTCTACTTTGAGATCGATATCCCATAGACCTCAGAATCGTTTTTATTCGTTCCTCTCGACAGATACTAGGCGTAGGTTAGGTGGTGCCACTTCAACTGTCAGAATCCCCTACTCAGACCGATGTTCCCCTACAAGACTCGGGGGGATTTTAGCTCTGACGACCTCGGACTGATGATTGCGTCAGTGTGGATTTAAGTTGCTTTTCTAGGCATCGGTTTCACCATTTGAAGTTCCATGTTAGCCGCAGTGTCCAGTGCAATTATGGTCTGATTGAACCCTGTTCCCCGCTTGACTCTATAGGATTGGGAGCCTATTCGGTGGGGGCAGATAAGGATTCACATCTGAGTTTGATGGGAGGGGCTTACACCCTCATACGTCGAGAAGTTCAACTAGACTTGGGAGTCTTGGTTGGAGATAATATGTACGGGCTGACACCGTGATTCTTATCTCAACGAATCGCACGTGGGGGAATCCTGCTGATCTAGTTGAATAAACAGGTCTGTATTTATTCAATGCGGTTGAAACCGCTGCTTTTTGCATCCCCATGCCGATCGTCAGGGGCCCGGCGGGCTCATTTTTGGCTGATCACCCTATTCTAAGGCAGCGCGGTTCAAATCCCTAGTCCGCCTGTGGAGGACGACCGCTTTGGGTAATTAAGGACGAGATCGCGATCGACCCGCAACTAAAGCCTGATACAATCAATAGAAAGTTTTTGACTAACTGACCTTTTTCGGCTTGGGGCTGTGGCAGTCCCCGCAGTTTTGCTAGTCTTTAATCAAGCGGCATTGATACTGCTCTCCCAGCAGTCCAGAAAACTGGCGCCGGCAGTGCTTTTTGGGCGCTCTCCCGTGAGGTGGTGCTGTGCGTGAGTGCTGAAAACAGTTGGGAAAGGATGCTACCCGGATTAGGAAAACGACACCAAAGAGAGGACTATTAGTGTGCTGTATCTAGCGGAAGTACAAAAACAGAGAAGCGGCTTTGGTCTCGGTGGCGGTAAGGCTGAACTGAAACTGCTAGCTTGTCAGCGGGGCGAACATAATTGGAGCGCCGTACCAGGTGATGACGCGATTCCAGTTGAGGAGGCTAATAAGTTTAACGACGGCACGCTGGTGCTGGTGGAGTTGAGCGCTAGCAAGCAAGTGCAGCGGATTCAGGAGGCTGCCCGCCAGTTGGTGAGCATTCTGCAAAATTTCTCGCGCTTGCAGGACAAGTTTAAGGATAAGGAAGAGGAAATCGAACAGTGGAAAGCTTCTCTGACGTTTTCGAGTCAGGAACTCAATCGCCGGGAAATGGAAATGCAAGCCCGCGAAGAGCAGTTGGCCCAAATGGAGGAGGAGTTGGAGCGGCTGGAGGCTCAACGTTCGGAAATTGAAAATACTCGGGATGAGGCTAACCGACTGCGGGATGAGGTCTCACGCAGCCGGGTGGAAATGGAGGGGGCTTGGGAACAGTTGCGGGGCGAGCAGCAGCAGGTGGCTCAGCAGCGGTCTCAGGTTCCGCAGGGGGCGGTGGTGGATGAGCAGCAGGCACGCCGGATTCAGGAGTTGATGAACAAGCTGGGGGGGGCAGTTGCTTCGGCGCGTGGGGTTCGGGAACAACTGAATGAGTCTTTTGGTGTGGTGGGGGCTCAGCAGGCAATTCTGGACTTGCACTGGCAGCAGTTGGAGCAGAAACGGGGAAATGCTGGGCAGCAGCAGGAGGAGGTCGATCGACTTTTGCAGAGCCTCGAAAACGGCTGGCTAGGTTGGTATGAATCTCAAGATGCTTTGGCGCAAGCTGGGGCGGAGCTGAAAGGGCAGCAAAGTACCCTCAGTGCTAAGCAGGAGCAGGCTCGGTGGGTGTCTTTGCAGGTGGGGGCTGTTGAGGATTTGTACCAGCAACTTTCTCGGCTCGCATCTGCTTCGGGTGCTGGGGCTATGGGGCAGGTGGTAGATGTGTCTGCTCTGGAGAAGATGTCGGTTGAGGAGTTGCAGGGGCTGGTGCAACATTTGCAACAGGATTTGGAAAAGGTGTTCCGGTTTGTTAACGATCAAGAGGAGGAGTTGACTCTCCAGCGGGAGACTATTGAGGAACTGCAAGGGAAGATTGAGGCTGCTAGCGAGTACGATCGCATGAGTTTGGAAAATGAAATGGCTGATGAACTTGAGGGTTATCAGATGTTGAATGAAACTCTGGTGGGACAGCGCCTGCGTTTGCAGGAACGGGAGGATGTTTTGAAGCAGCATCAGGGGGTGCTGTGGCGCCGCTTGGGTACTGCTGGTGCTCCAAAATCGGAACCGGGTGGTATTGATTTGGGGCCGATCGTTGCACAGCTAAATTCTGGGCGCCAGCAGCAAGGGGAAGAGTTGCAAAGGCTGGAAAATGAAATTCAGCAGGTGCGGGAGGTGGTGTCTCAAATTGAGGGAAATGTGAATCGGCTTCGAGGGGAGAGTGAGTTGAAACGCAATGAACTTAAGCAGTTGGAGCAGAATTTGTTGAATCGGAGGGGTGCTGTGGCGGAACTCTGGGGACGGGTGAGTGTTTATGAGGAGGTGTTGGGGCCGGTGCAGGATAGTTTGAGGGGGCTGCGCGAAAGGTTGGAGGCGGTGGGGGGGGAGCTCGATCGCGTGCAGCAGACTGGAGAGGAGCAAGATCGGGTACTTTCTGATTTACGGCAAGCCATGATCGGGTTTGGTGGATCTGCCTTAACCTAAAATTAGGTGTTGATGGCGATCCAAGGGTGTTCAACTCGGGCGATGGCTCCTCCTGGAAATGGATCGGTTTGCGATCGGTTGGGGGCTAGGATTAGGCTGGTGAGTTTTTCTACGCTGTGAAAGCTGGGTGCGGAGGGTAGTGTTTGTTGCAGTAGCTGTCGCATTGCCCGCCGCTGTAAGGCTAGGGGTGCTGCTTGTAAGATGGGGCGATTTAATTTGATGGGGAGTTGAATTTTTGGCTGTGGGTTGTCTGCAATGGGGGAGATTGCTTGGTGTAGCAGGTGGCTGGCTGCAAGTTCGAGATATTCAACGTCGGCGCGGAGGAGTTCGGCTGTTTGGGCGAGGGTTGTCGATGCTCTTGGGTTGAAATGAGTTTCTAAATAAGGCAATAATTGCGATCGAATGCGGTTACGGGCATATTTGAGGTCTTGATTTGTGGAATCTTCCCAAATTGGTAGTTTTTGCTGTTGACAAAATTGACTTGTTTGCGATCGGGTGATTTCGAGTAAGGGACGAACTAAGTAAATTTGGGATTGGGGATTGTCGCCGGAATTCTCCAAGCGTAAATCGGCGAGGGGGCGTGTCCAGGTGAGGGCGGAGAGTCCGTCGGCGCCGCTGCCGCGAATGAGGTTGTAGAGTAGTGTTTCGGCGCGATCGCTGGCTGTGTGGCCTGTGACAATGTAGGGGTAGTTGTGGGCGATCCTCTTCGTTGATGAGCCTCCCGTAGGGGCGGGCTTTCCGTTTGATCGCTTTGCTAACGCTAACGCAATTTCGGTTAAGGCTTGATATCGCCACTGTCTGGCGGCTGCTTCGGTTTTGGGGATGTCGGAGGCTGTTTGCAAATAGTAGGATATTCCCCAATTTTTAGCTAAATTTTCTACATGATTGGCATTAGATTGGGAATCGGAACGCCAGCGGTGATCGCAGTGGGCTATGGCTAGATTCCAGCCCCATTTTGGCTGCAAATCTAGTAGTAATTTAATTAAGCACAGAGAATCTTGTCCGCCGGATACTGCTACTAACAATGGCTGATTTGAGGGCAGTATTTGTCTGTGTAGCAGTGTCCGGTGCAGTTGAGCGTGGAGGTGCGTCCAATGGTCAGATTCAGGCATTACAGTTGACGGTTGACGGTTGATAGTTGATAGTTGATAGTTGACAGTTGATAGTTGGCAGTTGTTAGGAAATCTGTGGGGAGTGGGAAGTTGTCGGTGGTAGGAAGGCTGTGCATTTTTAAGTTCCTCAACTCAAAGCTCTCAAGTTAAAACTTAAAAATCTTCCCCTTCCCGTCTCGCATAAGTAGCAGCTTAGCTCCACATTCCTCGACTGTGGGGGTTGCTGTCTGGATACCTAGAATTGGCAAAATTATTACTTATTTGTGTTGAGCCGCTGACATCTAATTGCTGATTTGTATCAGTTTGTTTGAAGCTTTCTTCGTCGTAGTTTGTGGCGTGGGTGTCTGAGGTGTCTGGGGCGGCGGGAAGGGCTTTTTGTTCCTTGACTTCAGGTGCGATGGGGCTGAATTCCAAACGCATTCTAAGTTTGCCTTTTGTCCAGTCTTTTCCGGCACTTAAGACTTCGCAATCCATGCCGTCTGAGAATAAGTTTTGTTCTTGCAATTTTGACTGCATGACTGTGATAAATTCGCTGGCTTTGAATGTACATTGATACATTAAGGCGCTGGTAGGGGCTGACAAAACGTCGTCTTCTTTGAGAAATATTTGTGAGTCGTCCATATCAATTGTCATTTTAATGAAGGAAGAAGGAAGAGGGAAGAGGGAAGAAGGAAGAGGGAAGAAGGAAGAGGGAAGAAGGAAGAGGGAAGAAAGTTTTACAGTCTCGGTAGTTGAGTAAGCTGGGCATTGGATTGGTGTCAACTTAACGTCAAATGTTATCGGTCTGCTGTTTTACTATTAGGCTCTCGATCCCCCCTAGCCCCCCTTAAGAAGGGGGACAGCAGCATTCTTAAAGTCCCCCTTTTTAAGGGGATGCGAGGGGGATCGAGACTCGGCTGTAAACGAGAGATACAAATAGTTTTAGGGTTGAGTTGACACTAATATTGGCATTAGCCACTCTAGAACCGGAGATGATATTAATCCCTATGCTTAGATTTATGCTGTTCTTCTGCGGCTGATTGGTGGCTCGGAAATTAGAAAAACCAACCGTAGGAATGTAAACCTTTGCCTAACAGATTGACGCCTAGATAGCAAATCCAAACTACCACAAAACCTGTGGCGGCTAAGATTGCTGGGCGTCTTCCTTGCCAGCCGCGTGTAATGCGGGCGTGGAGGTAGGCGGCAAATACTAACCAGGTAATGAGAGCCCAGGTTTCTTTGGGGTCCCAACTCCAGTAGGAGCCCCAAGCTTCGTTAGCCCAAACGGCACCGGCGATAATCCCAATTGTGAGTAGGGGGAATCCTAAACCGATGATGCGATAGCTAATGTTATCGAGGGTTTCTGCTAGATTTAAGCGCTGGGGTGAGAGAATTTCTGGGGTTTGAGTTGGGGTGGTTGATGGGGTTTGAACGGTTGCTAATTCGAGCACTGCGGTGGTGCTTGAACCGTTATTGTTGGGGTTGAAAGATGGTTCGCTGAAAGTTAAGGCGCTGTCGGCGATTGTTTCGAGGGTTGGAGATTCGGGGTTTTGAGCGCGTTGGATGCGGTAGTTGCCGTTACGGTTGCCGTTGGTGCCGAAGGAACTACCTGTGAGTTCGATTTTTTGGCCGCGGGTGACGATTAAAAATGCGATCGCCAGTAATGCTCCTACCATTAAAGTTGAGTAACTGAGCATCATGACGCTAACGTGCATCATCAGCCAGTTGGATTTGAGGGCGGGTACTAGGGGCTCTGCCGATTGCATGGTGTCGGGTAGAGTGAGGGCGGCAAAGGCGGTTATTGCCATTGCTACGGGGGCTGTGGCTACTCCTACTAGGCGGGAACGACTCATGTTTTCGGCGACTAGGTGGATGGCGGTGATGCCCCAAACTAGGAAAAATAGGGATTCGTAGAGGTTGCTGAGTGGGAAGTAGCCGGCTTCTATCCACCTAGAACCGAGTAGGGCGGCGATGGAGAGGTTGGCGACGGCCATTCCGGCGCTGCCTAGGGCGGATAGGTAGGGAATGCCGGGGAAGGCTGCGCCCACCCAGTAAATGAGCATTGTTGTGAACAAGATGGCAAAGGAGATGTTGTCCAGCCAGTTCTGGAGTACGACCAGATCCATAAAATTTACCCTCGTAGGTTTTTACTTATTTTTGCTAACTATCTCGATCGTACTGGGCTTCGGGAGTTTTGGGTTTGAGATTTTGAATTTTTGTGGCAATTATGAGTTTTTGGCGGTTGTTGAGGTGTCCGCGGGCGATCGCCCGCCCCCACAAAGCAAGCTACTATTGACCCACCAGACGAGTGTCATCCCGTCAAGTCACGCTTGTTGATTCTGGCTGACGGCTTGAGGTTGGACGAGTTCAAAGAAGGGAAACACGGAATTCTGACGGGGGAAATTCGATCGCCAGTTGACAAAATATGGAATACTTTTTGATCTGGGAGGATATCGAATCCTTTAGAATTAATTAATCAGATTACCGAGTTGCGGTTTTTGCGACGGTTGGATGAGTTGCATAGGCTAGAGGAGATGTTGAGTTAATGCGTCGAGATTCAATATTTTACAAGTTATTTCAAGAAGCTCCGACGCTGCTGTTTGAGTTATTGGAAGAGTCACCATTGAATGCAGAACAGTATCGATTTGACTCGGTTGCTGTGAAGGAACCGAAGTTTGAAATTGATGGGGTGTTTTTGCCGCCGGATGCTGAGTCGGGAGTTGTATATTTCTGTGAGGTGCAGTTTCAGCGGGATGAATTGTTGTATGAAAGATTGTTTGGTGAGTCGTTTTTGTATTTTTATCGTAACCGTCAGCGATTTACAGATTGGGAAGCGGTGGTAATTTATCCTACGCGATCGACTGAACAATCAGAAACGCATCCCTATCGATCGCTATTGAACAGCAATCAGGTACATCTGGTATATTTGGATGAGTTGGGGGATATTGAACAGTTGCCGCTGGGAGTGGCGCTGATGGCGTTGACGACTATCGACGAAGCGAGTACGCCGTCCGCGGCGCGATTGTTGCTGGCGCGATCGCAGCGCGAGGAATCGGAATCAGCAAGTCGCGCCATAATAGAGATGCTGACGACGATACTGGTTTACAAGTTTACAAATTTGAACCGAAGGGAGGCAGAGGCGATGTTAGGGATTACGCTTGAGGAAACTCGGTTTTATCGGGAAGCTAAGGAAGAAGGCATTGAGCAAGGAATTGAACAAGGCATCCAACAAGGCCGCGAACAAGGCCGCGAACAAGAAGGAAGAACCTTGATTTTACGTCAGTTAAATCGCCGTCTGTTCAATCGGCGAGTTGGAACATTGCCGGAATCTGTCACTACCAAAATTGCTGATTTGTCGATCGAGCAAATTGAAACTCTAGCAGAGGAATTGTTGGATTTTCAGTCGATCGAGGATTTAGAGGTTTGGCTGGAAATTTGCCTAAGTGAGATGCGATCGCACTTTTGCCTGCATAATAGACCTCTTGCAAAAATAGCTAGGACGGGCTCTCCGGCCCATCCCACAATTTTTTTTTTCTTGTGGGAT
>JAYUGZ010000125.1:0-14530 GCA_043767465.1 Cyanobacteriota bacterium | reverse complement strand
TTTTCGAGGAGTCCCATGAAGCAACTTTTGATTGCTGAGCGCTTTTGCCTGATAGCCCACGTCTTATCAATGGCTTTTGGATTGGCAGGGTTGCTGCTGATTTTACCCCGTCCCGAACTGGTGATGAGTTTGCCACCTGCTGGACAAACTCTATTCCAATTTGGGATGGCTGGGGGTGGAGTAGTTTATATCATTTTTGGTGCAGCCGCGGTTGCTCTCTATGCCTATCGGACGTTGGGCTTGGGTGCAACTCTGGCATTTTTGCTGCCTTCTGTGTTTTTGTCTTTGGGTAGCGAGTTGTTGGGAACCAGTACGGGTTTTCCCTTCGGTAACTACCACTATTTGAGCGGTTTGGGTTACAAAATTGCAGGGCTAGTCCCCTTTACAATTCCGCTGTCGTGGTTTTATCTAGGAATGGTTTCCTACATAATTGCTCGCGCCGGAATCGCTGGTGGTAAAGGCGAACTCAACTGGGTACGCCAAATCGGGGCGATCGCCCTTGGTGCTTTGCTGCTGACAGCTTGGGATTTTGTACTAGATCCGGCCATGAGTCAAACTTCTATGCCTTTTTGGGAGTTTGAGGAACTTGGAGCTTTCTTTGGGATGCCTTACCGCAATTTGGCGGGCTGGATGGGTACCGGGGCTGTGTTTATGTCAGTAGCAGCTTTCTTCTGGAGAACAAGATCGATTAAATTAGAGCGAGCTGAATTGGGTTTGCCGTTAATTGTTTATTTGGTAAACTTTGCTTTCGGAGCAATTATCACTGTAACTTCCTTGGATTCTCGGTTCTGGTTCCCGACAATGCTAGCTGTGCTTCTGGGTGTAGTTCCGGCGATCGCCTTAAGCTGGATCGCTAAACCCGCAGTAGATGACATAACAGAAGCAATTCCGTCTTTAGAATCTGCTCTCAAAGCTGAAATTCCATCTCAGCGCGTGGGCGCTTTGCGTAAGTAAGCGGCTGATGTGCAATCGCGGCTGATTTGGCGAAAATTTACAAGAAATTTTGAGCTAATTTAAAAACCCGGTTTTGACAAGAAACCGGGTTTTTTCAGCAGCAATATTTTAACGCCCAATTCCTGTAAGATGTTTGAAGCCAAAATTTTATGAATTTTTTTAATTGATACCAGCCGTAATTCCCAATTGCTAAATTCTTCAATTTAAAATCTAAAATCTAAAATCTAAAATCTAAAATCCTATGATCGCCCCCAACCACATCCCAAATCTCTTGACAAGCATCATCCCTGTCGGACTTTTGCTGCTGCAATTACCCGCCGCCACCATTTTAATGTCGCGGTTAATTAAAGGCCCATCGCGTATCCCGCCCCTAGAACCCGATTCGCCGACACTGGATATGCTGGGCGCTTGTACAGCGGTGGTGCCAACTTTGAACGAAGCAGAGAGAATTGCGCCTTGTTTAGAAGGATTGAGCCACCAAAGTTACGAGCTCCGAGAGGTTGTGGTTGTTGACAGCTATTCGGTAGACGGAACCGGAGATTTAGTCAAAGCTGCCGCCGAAAAAGACCCCAGGTTCCGCTTGATTAACGATGATCCGCTACCGACGGGCTGGGTGGGGCGTCCGTGGGCGCTGAATTGGGGTTTTTTGGCAAGTTCCGAGAAGTGCGAGTGGATTTTGGGGATCGATGCGGATACTCAGCCGCACCCTGGTTTGATCGCGAGTTTGCTCAAAACTGCTGCTGCGGGAAATTACGATTTGATTTCGCTGTCGCCGCAGTTTATCCTCAAGTATCCGGGCGAGTTGTGGCTACAACCTGCACTGTTAATGACTTTGGTGTATCGCTTCGGGCCGACGGGGACTGGCGGGGATGTGCCGGAACGGGTGATGGCAAACGGTCAGTGTTTCTTGTGTAAGCGCGAGGTTTTGGTGGCTTTAGGGGGCTATGAAGTTGCAAAAGGTTCTTTTTGCGATGATGTGACTCTGGCTCGCTATGCTGCGGCTCAAGGCTTTAAGGTAGGCTTTTTGGATGGGGCGAAAGTTTTGAAGGTGCGGATGTATGAGGGGGCGATCGAGACTTGGAACGAGTGGGGACGATCGCTCGATTTGAAAGATGCTGCTTCTGGCGGTCAAATTTGGGGCGATTTGTGGCTGTTATTCGCGGTTCAAGGTTTGCCGGTGCCGATCGTCCTGTGGTATTTGTTGTCTGGTTCTGTGCCTGCGGTGGCTGTATCTGGGCAGTTTTGGCTGTGGGGATTGAATGTATTTTTGGTTGCGGTGCGATCGGCTTTGTGTTTTGCGATCGCTCCGAGTTACGATACAACTCAAGCTTCAGGTAAATGGCTGTTTTGGCTGTCACCTTTAGCCGATCCGTTAGCGTTTGTGCGAATTCTGATTTCTGCGTTTAATCAGCCGACTCAGTGGCGCGGCCGCAAATATAGTTAGTGACAAACCTGAAAAAACTCGGCGGTTGAAACCGCTACTATACAAACAATGTCCGCCTCTGCGGACTAAAGAGTAAAGGGGGGGGTAAAAATCCCGGATTTGATATAATTCCGGTAGGGCCCCGTGAGCCAACAATCTTTCGTTCAGACTAACAATCTCAATAAACCCGCCCCGGCCTCAACGCGGGATGTGGAATGGGCGATCGGGGCGGACTAGATTCTCGTCTTTTCAAGCCTTCAGCAAAGCTTTAGATGCCGATTCCCCGGCGATTCGGAGTTGCCGCCTCAATTGCAGATTCAGCAGCACCAACACAGTCCACTGGCCCAGTATCGAGACACAAATGTTATATATTGACTGGTCTCTCAAGGCAGATGAAGCTCCAAAGATGGGAAATACTAAAGACAGCCAAATGAAAGGAGCTTGTGCTGGGTAGAGGGAAAGCATAGACAAAATAACTGGTGGTAAAGAGATAGCACCTCCGATTGTACAAGTCGCCCAAACTGCCTGATTTCGCATTTTTGCGAACATGAATAGCTGAGTGAGGGCCGCGTAAATCAGGATGAGATTGATGAAGGTAATCATGGCGGGAAAAGCATTGGGATTCACCAGCAGCCAAGGTGTTAAAATCACTGTAGAACTGAGGAGATTGATTGCTATTGCAATTAATGCTGGACTTTTTTCGCTCCAAATTAAATCGAGAATGGGGTATTTGCGCCACAACTTCTGACTGCTAGTGGGAACTATTTGTCTGCGATACCTCGCCCAATCATGCAAGGCTTGTCTTTCCGGGGTCAAAGCGGCAATCAAAGCTAAAAAAACCATCAAATTTGGGATCGACAAACAGACGATTTCATCAAGGGAGTATTTATTTGATTGGAGTGCAAATCCTAAAATTATTGACTGATAGCAAATCACCAGCAAATAACTTTGTCGCTTGCTCAAAACAGTGGCGGTGGGGTTGGGAAAGCGACGCTGCCATCCCTGGTATATCCAGTAGGTTGCTACTGCACAAATCAATAAAGATAAGGCGGTAGAAGACACAAGATTTTTGCCAATCTGCAAGTGAAACCATTCCAGGCGATCGAACTCTCCAGTTAACCAGTTAATGTTAGAATGGGATGATTCATTGACTTGATAAGCTACCTGTTTCAGGACAGCAGCCGGAGACAAAAATGTTAACAAGTCCGCAGCATTGCCGACTGATGGTGCATTAAAAGCTGTGGTTGTAAAACCCAAAACCGCAGCGCTAGCTAGCCAAGGTTGAAACCCTCCCAACCAACTGGTTGTTAAACCAAATAGCATTGCGCCGCTGTAAAATAAAGCACAGCTAGCTACTATTGCTATGTCGAAACATAAAATATGATGCAGAGGTATTTGAGCTGCTAATCCGCTGTACAGGTGCAGCGGTACAGCAAGAATTGCTGCTAAATAAAGTAGAATTGGGACACCGAGAATTTTGCCGAGAAAAATTGTGTTGGCAGATTGGGGGCTGAGGCGAATAAAGTTGAGTGTACCTCGACGTTCCTCTTTGTCTAAGTCGCTCACCAGCATATAAGTGCCGGCTACTAATAGTGCGATCGCACTAAATATGCTCAGGTAAACGAATATTTCTAGCCACCAAGAGGGCCAGTTAATGATGAAATTTCCTGCCGCATCAGGGATACACTTGATTGCATCACCTTTGGCATTGCCATCAAATCCAGTGCAGAATCTGTGATTAGTGGGGTACTTGTTATCGCTGGTACCAGCCGCAACGGGTATCTGGCTACTCCACGACAAAAACAGCACCAGTTGAGCGCTGAGGGAAAGGACGCTGGCGATCGCAATATTGCCCATTTTCAGCCGGCCTTTGAGTTCTCGAAATAACTGGGAATTCCAGTTACCGATTTGGTCTAGTATGTTTATGCTCATAGGTAATTGTTTTGAGTTGTGAGTTAAAAAGTGGAAATCGGGTGATTTATTTACGATGCTTGTTGGTGTCCCATCTTGAGGAAGATGGTTTCTAAGTCTTCTTGAGTGCAGTGGAATTCGGTGAGGGGAATATTGGCGTTGACGAGCGATCGCAATAAATTCGCTGCATCTTCCCGGCTTCCGGAAAAATGAACGCACACCTGTTGAGTTTCCGGCACTATTTCCCAACTTTCTACCCAAGGAAAGTTCTTAAGTTCGGATGTCAGCGCTGCTAAATCCCCCAAAGTTGACAGAAAAATTTGCTGTTTTCCGAGGCGTTTGTAAAGTTCTTGCAAAGGGGCGCTTTCGACAAGATAACCAAGTTCCATAATGCCTACCCAGGTGCAAAGTTCGGCTAAATCGCTGAGAACATGAGATGATATGACTACGGTCATCCCGGCTTGTTGCAAGGATTTGATGATTTCGCGAAATTGCGATCGCGCGATCGGATCTAAACCCGAAACTGGTTCGTCTAACAGCAGCAACAGCGGTTCGTGAATAATAGTGCGTCCCAAACTCAGGCGCTGTTTCATCCCCCGCGAGAGAGTGGAAATTAAGCTGTTGCGCTTGTTGGTTAATTGCACGAGTTCTAAAACTGCATAAATGCGCTCTCGGCGGCGGGGCTGCCGCAAGTTGTATAATCGGGCAAAGTAATCTAAATAATCGCAAACAGTCAGGTCATCGTACAGGGGAAAGTCGTCGGGAAGAAAGCCGATGTGCTGTTTGAGAGTAGGGTTAGATCGATCGCGCAACAAGGGACAGCCGTTGATGTAAATCTCCCCTGTAGTCGGTTCTTCCGCGGCGGCCAACATTCGCAGCAACGTAGTTTTTCCCGCACCGTTGGGGCCGATGAGCCCGCAGATTTCGCCGGCGGCGACTTGCAAATCGATGTCATTGACTGCTATATGGCGATCGAATTGTTTGGTAAGTCCGCGAGTGTCTATTGCTAATTCTTTTGCCATAGTTAAAAGGCGAGTAAAATTGGCTGCGGTTTGTCTCTAGCTTGGAAGTTTAAGCTTGTAGCTAGCTTAGCCTTTTGATACAGCAGTTGTCAGCGGTTTTGCGGAAAATTAACTGTTAAGTTTTCACATAAATCTTATAACAATTATTAAAAGTTGCTCCTGACCGCGCCGGACACTCCACCGTGCCGTTTCCCTACAGATACTTGCATACAATGTATATGTATTCATAGCCTTGGGAATTGGTATTATAACTCATAAAAAAAGAATGCAAACGCACTTATAGCAGTGCCATATCCTTCAAGCAACGGCGCGTTAACTCGATTCTGACGGCTGGATCGTTTTTGCTGCGGATGTCTATGTTTGTGGCAAAAAAGTAAACATTTTTATTTTGCTCTAAATAACCGACATACCAGCCAATTTGAGACGCTGTTTGTTCTCCAAAGCCTACTAAACCTGTCTTGGCCCTGATTGTGTAATCGGGAGTTTGTTCGACAATTATGATATCTTTAACCACAGAGAGCGATCGCTCAGAGAAGGGTAACTCGTTTTTGTGGAGACGGCGCAGAAATTCAATTTGTTCGTTGGGTGTGATTCGCAGTTCTCCGCTTAACCAGAATTTGTCAATATCCTGTTTGTTACCAATTTTATTGTTGCCATAACCCACCTTAGCAACCCATTTTTGCATTTGCTCGTAACCGACTCGGCGCGCGAGAACTTGGTAAAACCAAACGGCGGAAAGTTTGATGGCTTCTCTCATATTCAAGTCTCGATTCCAGGCGGGAATTTGCCTTTCTATTCCATCCCAAGTTAGAATTGCAAGTTCATGGGGAATTACGCCAGTTTCTAAGGAAATTAGAGAGTTGAGAATCTTAAATGTTGATGCAGGTAAAAATGCTGTGCTGTTGCGCTGCGGGTTGTGTTGGTAAAGCCGATCGCCCTTTAAGTCGTAAATTGCGATCGCCCCGGAAACCCCTAAATCTTGAAAGTGCCGTCCAAAATTCACTGTTTGAGCGATATCTCCTTCGCCGCGCAGAGATTCCAGCGCTGGAGTTGGCGCGGTTAAGGCCGATCGCGATGGCTGAACTAAAACAGCAGTAATGCAGCCGAATACAATTATAATCAGAGCGATCGCGCGAGATATTCTGTTCATAAACTTCGATAATTTAGGTTGGTTAGCGAAATCACAGACAGTAATTTTAGACGATCGATAGACTTGTAAGTAAGGTGCGTCAGACTTAGGCTGCGTGCGAAATAATTAGATTGTGGGCTTGACGCACCCTACAATATATGTGTTCGTTGTGTAAGTCATCAACTACAAAACTGCCATCACAATTAAGGCTACCAAGCAACTTAACTGAATCCCTAAACTCAATACCCTAAAAATGGGATTGAGACCGGCGATGTGAATCATTGAATGTACCAGCCGAAATACGATGTACGCAACAATCAGCGAATCTACGGCTATTCCAGAGACGCCCCTAACTGTTAGCAGGAAAACAACTCCCAAATACAAAGGTAGGTTTTCTATCAAGTTGGATTGTACTCGAAATAGTCGCCACAGCAAGCTTTCATCGTTTGGTGTGCCGAAATCTTTGGGAGATCCGCCCGCAGATAGATGCCGAATCCTGACTGCTATGAGCCCGATGACGACTGCGATCGTCCACAAAATGAAAATTGCTAAACCCCAGAGAGGGACGGTCATATTTGTTGGTTGAATTTGCATCATCTTTCTAGCTTGCGAAACTATCGCACCATTGTATCGAGCAAGCGTTCGATCGCACCCGGTAGATTTTCGCAAAAACCAGTGTGTACCCGCGATGTCTGAACGATCGTGCTGCGGGGCGCTACGAGCCAGTGAAAGCGCTCTCGGTGGGGAAGTTGACCGATCGCGCCAGATTCTTGGCCGCCCGCACAAATGACGGGAATGACTGCTAGGTGGTTGCGAATCAGTTCCAGATCCAAGGTTGAGTCGATCGCCATTAAGCGCTGTTCGTCAATTTCGATGCGGGCTTCGAGGAATTTTTTGGTACCGCAAGAAACAATCGCGCCGACGTTGACAAACTCTTCGCGCTCGACTTTGGGCACCACGCGGATAATCGCGTAATCATACAGACATCGATCGGGCACTAATCGCTTCCTCCAAGAAAATATGCGGTGATTGTAGCCTGTTTAGCAGGTATTCGGTATAAGCATCGCGATGTTGGTTGCTGTCGCTGAACGGAGAACCTGCTACCAGCCAACTATCAGGAATCAGTTTAACGATGCTACGAATGATGTCCGCTGTTAGCATCTGAGTCATTTTTAAATCTGCCGCTTCGAGGGTGCTAGCAAAGCGCAGCAAAACGTGGTCTTTGATGGCGGGAAAACGATCGCGGCTGCGCGATCGATAATCTTTCCAAGTATGATGGAAGTACATAGCTGCACCGTGATCGATCAGCCAAAGCTGGCGGTGCCATACCAGCATATTTGCATTGCGCGGCGTGCGATCGATGTTAGTCACAAAAGCATCGAACCAGACGATTTCCGAGGCGAGATCCGCATCAGATTTGCCCGCTACCGGATCAAAGGTGATGGAGCCGGGGAGATAGTCGAGGGCGAGATTGAGGCCAGCACTGGCGCGAATTAAATCTTGAATTTCCGGATCGGGTTCAGTGCGAGCGAGTTCGGGATCGAGTTCCACAAACACGAGTTCGGGGATTGGGAGCCCGGAGGCGCGCGCAATTTCCCCCGCCACGAGCTCCGCGATCAAAGATTTGGCTCCCTGGCCCGCACCGCGAAATTTGAGCACGTACAAACCATCATCGTCGGCTTCGACGATCGCCGGTAGCGAGCCGCCCTCGCGCAAGGGAGTGACATATCTCGTAGCAGTTACTGTTCGCAAGCTGGGACTCATGCTATTTTCGCTTTTCGCTTTGTGATTTTCGATTTAAGAATTGGGCTAACTGATTCTCCATATCCAGTAGTTAAAAAGTCCATTATTTACATAATTTTTACTGTTGTACGTCTGTACGTCACGTAAAATTTTAATCGCTGCGGACTTTGTATCTTGTATTTTATCAGGTGCATCGCGATGAGATTGTCGATTTTTGGGGGATTTTTTTGATAGCGGCGCAGCGGGGGCTGAGCAAACAAACAGTTTCAGCAGTTGATGGGAATGACACCGCCAGCTTACAGAACTGATTGAGTTGGATCTAAAAGGCGATCGCTGCCATCTTTTTCTGCTGCATAATTACCCTAGGGAGCAGAAGCCTGGTTTTACTAAAATACTGCTGTCTAGCCTTTAAGACCGATCGCAAACCCGATTTTTTAGGATTTATTCATAATTCCTAAATTAGCAACTGATAATCAGCGGCAATCCCGGCCGAAAATCTACTTGTTTCCCCTGAACTTCTCCATCAAAACCCAGCTCCACAAAATACTCGGTTCCGAGTCGTAACTTGACCTGATTTGTATCAATTACTGCTTGAAGTTCTGGTGACGGATTATTTGCAGCAGGACTGACTAATTCTACGCGAGTAATTTCGCGAAAACCAACACCGTGGTTCAAAGGCTGTAACCTCTCAGCAGGGTCTCGATCTGGACGCTTACCAAAGGGAGTTTGGAACAGCATCGGTTCAGTCAAGACATCACTATTTGTGGCCACCGCAATACTCATCGTTTCAGGCCAATAAGGCGGATGATATGCCCAACTAGAAAATGCAACTTTGTCTTCAGCACCTCTGGCTGGACGCAAACAGATGCCAAAGGGACAGGTGCCATTATGCCGAGAAGTCGCTCGCTCCCACAGACGAGTCCGATGAATTGGATCAGATTGCGCCTCTTCTGGATCGCGAATCCACAACAGTTCCAACATCGCGTTATGGAAAAAGAAACAGCGATTGGTTGTACCTTGTCCGTGATGAATTCTAGAGCGGCCTTCGGCTAAACCGAATGATGATAGGCGATCGGCTTCCGGGGCACCAATATCAGTTAAGATGAAAAGATGGTCGAATTCAAATGTCATATTTTTCAAGTATCATTCTAACAATATAGGAGATCCGCTGCGAGACAGTGTTGTACTACTATCGCTATAAGAATTGTTTAGGATTCCACGGAAATTGAGAACGATACCTAATAATTACATTATCGATCTGAGTAGAGTCCGTATTTTCTTCATATACATGGTAGCCAATACACCCTCGCTGATACCAGTGGATATCTCTTGCTAACAAAGGTTCTGTGGGCTCGCCTCTAACTGCCTCTGGAAAAATGCGATCGACCCATTCATTAGCAATGTCTAGACTCAATTGCTGATTAATTCCTTTTCGATAAATGACGGCTGCATAGGGAGACTCAAGTTCCTTTTCCTGGTTAAATAGCAAGAACAAGTCGATATTTGACAATTCACTAACTAACTCAACATATCCTTCTTCTACACCCCGTAGATGCAGGTAGTGGTAATGGTATGCAAGATGCCAGGACGCAAGCCTAATTATTTCAGGGTCATCATAGTTACCCAATTCAATTAACAGCGGTTCAAGGGCTGCAACTTTGCAGGATTCATCTGTCGCAGCAGCAAGAGCAAGCCCTACACGCCCCATATCAATCAGGCGGCGAACCGCACCAGCATCCCGACTAAACCGTTCGTGAGCATCAAACGCTAAGTTGCAAGGGAAGTAGCAGATATAAGGTTCTGGTTCAGGCGAATTCTCTAAAATATCCAACAGCCATTCTTTGGCATCAAAACCTTGTTGCGGAATAGCGCCCCAGAACGCGCCTGCTATCCCTGGGCGATCGAGTTCCTTGTTGTAAATTAGCTGCATCATCACGTCAAGTGGTGGTATTCCAATAATCGCTTGTTGGTTGCGCTCATAATTTTCATCAATATACCATTCCCAATATTCATGTCTTTTGACACTCTTACCATAAAAAACACCAATTTGATAAGCAGCGCAAGCCCTAATTAGCAGGTCAGCATCATCTAGCATTTCTAACAAATTTTTTCCTACTTCTTGCCAAGTCGAATCATAAGCGCCCAAGAAAAGTTGTGCTACTAATATCGCTTTTTTTGTAGGAATTTCTCGCTCTTCTGAAGCAGCCAATTGGTCTAACCATTCGAGAATTAAGCGGTTGTAAGGTGGTTTTTTTGCCAAGAACTTGAACTTATAACAAAAAATCTCAAAGATGTTAGGCTTGTTGAGAGTTTGAGCTGCGATCGCCTCACAGATACATTTCATGCGCCTATCGAGCGGTCTTGGTTGGTAATCGTCACAATTAGATACTTGCGACTGTTCTATTTCTAGAGCATCGATTAGCTTGTCAATTGCCCTCTTCCAAATCTGCCATTCTTTATGTTCAAGCAAAGCAATAAATGTTTCAAAGATTGTATCCCACTCATTTGAGCTGTAGGGAAAATTGAGTGAAATGTCTAACAGTTTAATTGGGTCGCTGTGACTTTGGGGTGAGAAAGTTTCTGGGGTGAATATTTGTTCTCGAATCGATTTAATACTTGGCTGAGAACCTTCTTCTTGAATCATAGCACTCAAAAGTGTTTTTCAGATACTGGCTATGGCTAAGCTAACACAACCTGATGCTGTTGTTACTGCTGTCGATCGATCTCAAAGCGCGACAAGATACAAATGTTGGGTTTGTGTAGTCAAATATTATCACTTGGTGCGTCGCTCGATCGATTATCGCTGTTTGTTTGAGGATGGTAGATGGCGACACAACCCTACGAATACTCCCAAAGACGAGTATGATAAATACGATCGCCCTGGGCATGATTAAGCAGAGGTTTGTACCGATTGATATGGCTGGATCAAAATTTCAGCCGGAACCCCCAGTTGTTGATTCAACTTCCGAATCATCTCCAAGGTTAGAGAACGTTTGCGAGATAACACTTCAGACACACTATCTCGACTACCAAGACATACCTCTAAATCATGACGAGACCATCCACGGGTATCCATATAATATTGAATTGCTGCGATTGGATCGGGTATTTCAATGGGGAAGTTTGCCTTCTCATAGGCTTCCACTAAGGTACTGAGGATATCTAATCGATCGCATTCCTGGGTATTGGGCGCTGCATCAAACAGTGATTCAATTGCTCGCAGGGCTTTCTGATAATCTGTTTCAGTTCTAATCGGATGCAATTCCATACATCAACCTCTGTTTAGATAGTTTCCGCATCTACTTTGTCATACTCGGCATGAGTACCAATAAATCTTATAAAAATAATCCCAATGTCATAGCGAATTGCCAGAATCAGTCGATAGGTATTGCCTTTGATATTGAAAACTACACGATTGTTAGCAATAATGCTGGCATTACGATGAGCAGTTTTAATATCGGCTGGACTCTGCCAATCCGCCTGAGATGCTTCGTAGTACAAAGTTTTCAGTGCTTCTTCAACATCTGGATGAAACTCCCAGAAGTCTCTTAGGGTGCTGCGGGACAAGATACCATAGTGTTTATAATAACGCGCTCCCAAAATCGTATCAAGAATTAGTCCCAGAATATCTGATGTTAGCTTGTTCGGGCGATCGACTATTTGACAAATTCTCGATCGCATTTCAAGTCTTTTTTGCGGGAAACCATCAAATCTTGCCCAATCTGAAATCTCAAATCTCAAATCTCAAATTCAGGAACCATCCGCCCGCATCCAGCAGTCTCAGCATCCAATGACCCGCAATTCTGCTAAAGTCAGGTGAGACATCCGTTGCATCTTGCAGAGACAAGAGTTCCCAGCCTCTGCGCCGACAGCAGTAAAATCCCATCAGCTTGTATCCTGCAACCCGATCGGCAGTAACTTAAAAATTAAGGTAGTTTGAAAATAATACCCAAGTGTTCCCATAAGCCTTGACATCCGACCTACACTCTGTAAATTAGACACTCTAACTGCGCCGCCATCCATATATAAAAGATGCCATGTCAACCTTAGTCATCGTCGAATCTCCCACAAAAGCCCGTACCATTCGCAACTTCCTGCCCTCCACCTACCGTGTAGAGGCATCTATGGGCCATGTGCGCGACCTCCCATCCTCCGCCGAAGAAATACCAGAAGCCGTTAAAGGAGAAAAATGGGCGCAACTCGGCGTCAACGTGGAGGCAGACTTTGAACCCCTCTACGTCATCCCCAAAGATAAAAAGAAAATTGTTAAAGAACTCAAAGACGCCCTCAAAGACGCTACAGAACTGATTCTAGCCACTGACGAAGACCGGGAAGGCGAAAGCATTTCCTGGCATTTGCTGCAAATCCTCAAACCCAAAGTGCCCATCAAGCGGATGGTGTTTCACGAAATCACCCGCGAAGCCATCCGCGACGCCCTAACCCACTGTCGGGATATCGACAATCGAGTAGTACAAGCCCAGGAAACTCGCCGAATTCTCGATCGACTCGTCGGATACACACTATCTCCGCTACTCTGGAAGAAAATCGCCTGGGGTTTGTCCGCAGGGCGAGTCCAGTCAGTCGCTGTACGCCTGTTGGTGTGCCGGGAACGGGAACGCCGCGCCTTCCGCCAAGGTAGCTACTGGGATTTGAAAGCAACTTTGGAAAAGAGCAAAGTTTCCTTTGATGCCAAACTCGTGACAGTCGGGAATGTAAAAGTTGCCAACGGTAGCGATTTCGATGAAAATACCGGACAAATTATCGCAGGCCGCCGCGTGCTTTTGCTGAACGAAGACCAGGCGCGGGCTTTACTCGCACGGATTCAAAACAAACCCTGGACTGTTGGTAATATCGAAGAACGGCCAGTCACCCGCAAACCCTCGCCGCCATTTACGACCTCGACTTTGCAGCAAGAAGCTAACCGCAAGCTGAGACTGGGTGCGCGGGAAACCATGCGAATTGCCCAAAGTCTCTACGAACGCGGTTTTATCACCTATATGCGGACGGATTCGGTGCATTTATCCGAACAGGCGATTACGGCCGCCCGCAGTTGCGTGCAAGAACTTTACGGTAGCGAATATCTCAGCCCCCAACCGCGCAAATACACGACGAAAAGTAAAGGCGCCCAGGAAGCCCACGAAGCTATTCGCCCGGCCGGCAGCACTTTTCGGACTCCGCAGCAAACGGGATTAGATGGGATTGATTTCCGCCTCTACGATTTGATTTGGAAGCGGACAGTGGCTTCTCAAATGGCAGATTCGCGCCAAACTCACGTCACGGTATTAACTCAGGTAGAAGATGCCGGTTTCCGTTCCAGCGGTAAACGTATTGATTTTCCGGGCTTTTTGCGCGCCTACGTCGAAGGTTCCGACGATCCTGATGCGGCGCTGGAAGACCAAGAGGTGATTTTGCCGGTGTTGAAGGTAGGGGATAAGCCTAATTGTAAGGATGTAGGGGCCGTTGGTCACGAAACTCAACCTCCCGCCCGCTACACGGAAGCTTCTCTGGTGAAGATGTTGGAAAGCGAAGGGGTGGGCCGTCCGAGTACCTATGCGAGTATTATCGGTACAATTGTCGATCGGGGATATGCGAAATTAATAGCTAACGCCCTGATTCCGACCTTCACCGCTTTTGCTGTCACGACTTTATTGGAAACACATTTCCCCGACTTAGTAGACACTGGTTTTACTTCTCGCATGGAACAAACCCTCGATGAAATTGCTACGGGCGAGGCGAAATGGCTGCCGTATTTGCAAAAGTTTTATACAGGGGAAATGGGACTCGCCACCCAAGTCAAAGAACAGGAAAATCAAATCGATGCTAAAGTTGCCCGAACTGTGATATTGGAGAATCTCACGGCAAAAGTTTGCATCGGTAAATATGGCGCTTACCTCGAATCGGAAAACGAAGAAGGCCAGGTAAAAGCATCGATTCCCCAGGATTTGACTCCGGCAGATTTAGACCCGGAAAAAGTTGAGTTTCTGTTAAAGCAAAAAACTGAAGGGCCAGAAAAATTGGGTCTTCACCCGGACACTGGGGAACCGATTTATGTGCTGATTGGCAATTACGGCCCCTATGTTCAGTTGGGGGATGTTTCGGACACTAATAAGAAACCGAAGCGGGCTTCTTTACCGAAGGGTACGGATAAGGATAATGTGACGCTGGATATGGCGGTGAGTTTGTTGACTCTACCTCGCCTGTTGGGCACTCACCCGGATACGGGGTCTAAGGTGCAGGCTAATTTGGGGATGTACGGCCCTTATGTGGTGCACGACCAGGGTAAGGTTGGTAAGGATTATCGATCGATCAAGGTTCCTGATGATGTTTTGACTATAACGCTCGATCGGG
>JAYUGZ010000124.1:0-5741 GCA_043767465.1 Cyanobacteriota bacterium | reverse complement strand
AAATAAAATGTCAGAGGCGGTAGAGTCAGTAAAAAAAGCCAGGGATTTATTCAGAAGCCAAGGCAAAACTCAAGACGCAAATTCACTCGAACAAGTCCTCAAAAACATGACAAAATAACTCATGTATGGTGCGCGCCGCGCACCCTAATCCAATTTACAGTTTCCCATAAAATCTGATATTGCAGTTTCAGTCACTGCCCTTTTTTTCTATCCCAGACTTCTCCAATCCAATAAAAAAATACAATCCCGCCAAAACTCGCTAAAAAATCTTCAATACTAGCAGTACGATTCGGTAAAATAGCTTGCAGCATTTCTTCCCCAGCCGTGAAAATAGTAAACAGTGCTGGCCCGAAAGGAATTGGATAATTAAATATGCTCATCATTTTTTTGCCCGTTGCTCGATGACACAAAAAAGATGCAATTCCGTACAAAACAAAGTGTCCTACTTTGTCATAAGGCGGCTGAGCGAGAGAAAAATTGACTAAAAGCCCCATATCTGCCACTAGCATGATACTGAGAATAATCAAAAAGTACACAACAGAGGCAACTATCCAGAATTTATTTGATAACTTCATCTTGTTTTTTCCTAATAACGAGAGTTAGGGCGGGTTGTGTACCGATATTTTGTACGTAATCTCTGGATTTCGGACTCAACTCGCCCTGACTAGATGTTCGGATTTTAACGCGCCCACTGCTGCAATATGTAATTGTAAAACTTTTCCGTATCTACTCGATCCATTGCTTGAATTTTGCGCCCTCCACTTTTAACTTTGGTGCGTCCTTGACTGATGCCTTCGGTAATAATTTCAGTTTCCCATTCTCGCAATTCGTAAAATTCTGGATGCGCTAAATAAGCCGTTGCCAAAATATCCCAAAAATAGTAATCTTGAGATATTGCTAGAGCATAACACTGTCCTGCCAAGTCGGAAATTGGATATTTGCGCTGTCTTGCTAAAAGATTGGAAAATTCCACAGTCAGCGGTACATTATTAGTGATATCTAAAGGACACATCACAATCGAAACTTGTGTTTGCCAAATTCTCTCGATGGCTATCGGGTCCCAGTAAGCATTCCATTCCGCCGACATATCTTGTCCCGGTTCCATATCTTTGCTAACATTGCCGACAACGTTGAGTGCGCCTCCCATCCACACAATCTCTTGAATTTTGCTCTCAATTTCTGGCGCGATATCTAAGGCTTGCGCTACAGTTGTTAACGGCCCCGTTACCATTAATGTGACCGGTTCCGTTGCGTCCCGCAAGACTCGCACCATAAAGTTTTGTCCGGGTTCTGATATTAACGGCGTGTCAATGGTTGCTTTTTCATTTAGAATGGGAAGTCGATCGCACGCAAAGGAATCTCGCCGAAACAAAACCGGAAATGGGTTCAGTCCCCGCACCGTACTCGCCGCCACAGGCACCTCTGAACACCCCATCAAATCAAGGATTTTGCGCGTTGCACTCACGGCTGGTTGAATGTAGCAGTCCGCCGGAGTGACAATTACTCCCAGAGTTTCCACTTCCTCCATTGTCATCAGCAACACGACTGAGAGATAGTCATCAACAGCACCGTCATGATCCATGAGTACGAGTTTTTTAGACATTCTGCTTCCTGGTTACTGAATTCCTGTAAAATAAAAATATAAATTTATTTGTGCATCAAACACAACTGTCTCTACTACATGAATACATATATGAATACCATATCACCTTACGGCTCTTGGAAATCTCCCATCACCTCAGATTTAATTGTTTCAGGAACTGTCGGACTCGGACAAATTGCGATTGACGGCGACGATATTTACTGGGTAGAAGGACGACCCTCGGAAGCGGGAAGAAGCGTCCTCGTGCGGCGCACTCCCGACGGTAAAATAACTGACGTAACACCGCCTCCTTTCAACGTTCGCACTCGCGTTCACGAATACGGCGGCGCTTCCTTTGCAGTTGCTAGCGGTGCGGTCTATTTCTCTCATTTTGCCGACGGGCGGATTTATTGTCAAACATTAGATACTCAACCAGAACCCTTGACACCTGCTGCTAATTATTGCTACGCAGATGTGATTGTTGACAAGCAAAGAAATCGCCTGATTTGCGTGCGCGAAGACCATTCAGGTGAGGGCGAATGTGTCAATACCATTGTTAGCATTAATGTAGATAATGGCGCAGATATTCGGATCTTAACTCAAGGCAATGACTTTTATGCTTCCCCTCGTTTGAGTCCTGACGGTTCTCAACTTTCCTGGATTTGTTGGAACCATCCAAATATGCCGTGGGATGGCACAGAATTGTGGGTAGCAGAAATTAATGCTGACAGTTATTTAGGTGAAAAACATTTAGTTGCTGGCGGAGTTGATGAGTCGATTTTTCAGCCGGAATGGTCGCCCGATGGAGTTTTGTATTTTGTTTCTGACAAGTCGAACTGGTGGAATTTTTACAGAACCGTCAATCCCAACTTGGGGCAACCAGAAATCGAACCTGTCTGCGAAATGGCGGCTGAATTCGGTCTCCCTCAGTGGGTTTTTGGAATGTCTACCTATGCTGTTGTCTCGGAAAGCCAAATTATTTGCACTTACACTCAGCAAGGTAAGTGGCATTTGGCGAGTCTCGATTTAGCGACCAAGCAGTTGACAACAATTGAGACAGGTTACACTGATATTTCGTCGCCCAAAGCGCGGGGAGAAACGGTTGTTTTTCTGGCAGGTTCGCCGATCGCATCTAGTGCTATCCTAAAGCTAAATTTAGCCACAAGTCAGCGGGAAATCCTGCGAAAGTCCAGCGATTTAAGCATCGATGCTGGTTATCTTTCGGTACCCGAACCCCTGGAATTTCCCACGGAGAACGGTTTGACTGCTTTTGGTTTCTTCTACCCCCCGAAAAATCAAGATTTCGCCGCACCTGCGGGTGAAAAACCGCCGCTGGTTGTCAAAAGTCACGGCGGCCCAACTGCTGCTACTTCTAGCAGCATGAGTTTGAAAATTCAATATTGGACGAGTCGCGGTTTTGCTGTCCTTGATGTCAATTACGGTGGTAGCACAGGTTACGGGCGGGAATACAGAAGAAGGCTGCAAGATAGCTGGGGTATTGTGGATGTTGACGACTGCGCTAACGGTGCTAAATATTTAGCCGAAAAGGGTTTGGTTGATGCCGAAAAAATGGCGATCGCCGGAGGCAGTGCAGGGGGCTACACGACTCTGTGCGCTCTGACTTTCCGCGATGTGTTTAAGGCCGGTGCGAGCTATTATGGAGTGAGCGATTTGGAGGCTTTGGCAACTGATACTCACAAGTTTGAAGCGCGCTATCTGGATGGATTGATCGGGCCTTATCCGGAACGCAAAGATTTGTATGTAGCTCGTTCTCCCATTCATTCTGCTGAACGTTTATCTTGTCCGGTTATCTTTTTTCAAGGATTGGAAGATAAAGTCGTTCCGCCGAATCAAGCCCAAATGATGGTGGAGATATTAAAGGCTAAGGGTTTGCCGGTTGCTTACGTTGCTTATGAAGGGGAACAGCACGGTTTTCGACGTGCTGAAAATATCAAAAGAACTCTGGATGGCGAATTCTATTTCTATTCCCGGGTGTTTAAGTTTGAGTTGGCTGAACCTGTCGAAGCAGTGCCGATTTACAATCTTGATGATTAATCAAGTTGGCAATTGTGATGTTTGTGTGGAAACGCAACTGCCAGTTTGAGGCATAATTCGTTAATTTTCAATGTGATTTAGTTCACAATCTTTGCTGTTTTTTGTCACAATTTTTGCTGTTTTTTGTCACAGCTTTTAGGATAATAAACCAACAGAATATTAGAGTGCGATCGCTCTCTGTGACCGCAGAAAAAAGCATCGCGCATCGTCGAGTTGAGAGTCAATCGCTATGCAAACTCCTGTCAACCTGATTCCATCTGCTTTGGGCGAGCTGTTTGCCGAAGTGAATCATCGAGGCTACATTACTGTAGCCGATCGCTACGGTTTGCTGGCGGCTATTTTTGACGAAACTTTGACTGAGGATGACAAACGCTCGATCGATCGCCTGCTGCGCTCTGTGTGCCGGGGTAGGATAAAATTAGTTAACGAACTGTCTGCGATCAGATAAACATTAAAAACTCCTTGATAAGACTCGGCGATTGAAATCGCTACTACACAAACGAAGTCCGGATGGTGCGCGGACTAAGAAATATAGCGGTAAGGTGCGGTGTGCATCGCCCTACATACAGAGGTTTTGCGTAAGTGCTCAACAAGTTTAGCGTGCAGGCATAGGTGTAGCTAACTGCAACTTGCTAAAACTTTCTTCAGACCCAAAATCCATCGGATAGCTGAGTGCCGCAGGAATTCCCAACACGCAGCAGGGAAAATTCTTTCCTAGTTGTCTAATCAGCGGGTGATTGCCAGAATTGCAGCCCATAAATAGTAAATTTGCTGATTGTACTTCTACCACATTTCTCAATTCTGTGGCAACCTGCCCGATGCGTAAATGAGCTTTGAATAAACCGCGCCATTCGTCAGCCAAACAGCGCGCTTGCCACAATAACTTATCTGCAACCTCGTACTCATTGTTTTGACAAAAAATTGCTCGGAAATAAGGCGGATCGATCCAAGTTGTCCGCTGGGATACAGATTGAATTTCGGCGGGAGGTAAAGCGATCGCAGGCGCTGCAAACTTCAGGGCCGATGTTTCCTCTCCATCCGACTGTTTCGGATTGGCAACCCAGGGATTTTCCCCACCCAAACTACAAGCATTGTCCTCGTAACTGTTGGGCGTTTCGTCAAGCACGTAGACGACTTGCACCGTGACTTCTTGAGTTGTGACTAAACGAGTTTGATGCGCAATCCAAAGGGTAATGTCGAGAGCTATTTGACTTTTTTGCGAACTGTTATACGCGACAATAAAATTGATAGCTTTTGCCGAGTTCGGAGATTTTGATTTGTTGGAAATGGGCACTTTTGGTTCCGGCAGCAACACCATTTCTTCGGCTAAGTTTTGGTATCCTAATGCACTTTCAAAACGCGCTAAAATTGTTTTGAGATTCACAGGTTAGACCTCTCTTAATTGATGAATTGTTTTGTTTGTTCGTCGGTCGTCGGGTGTTATTCGTCTTGCGTAAAGTAGCGATCGAGAAAATTCAAAGCATAGTTGCGTAGTTCGTAATATTCCTGAGATTCTCGCAACTCCTGGCGATCGCGCGGATGGGCAAACGGTACTGCCAAAATCTCGCCGATTGTCGCCGCCGGGCCGTTTGTCATCAACACAATGCGATCGGACATATAGATAGCTTCGTCCACATCGTGGGTAATCATCATCGCAGCTTGTCTGTGCTTTTCCCAGATATCCAGCACCTGTTTTTGTAACTTGCCGCGAGTCAGAGCATCCAGCGCTCCAAACGGTTCGTCCATTAATAACATTTTCGGGCGAAGTGCCAGAGCTCGCGCAATCCCAACCCGCTGTTTCATGCCCCCTGAAATTTGGTCGGGATATTTATCGGCTGCTGCTGTTAAGTTTACCATTGCTAGGTGTTCGTTGACAAGGCTAATCTTTTCGGCGCGGTTGAGATTTTGCAAAACTTCATCGACTGCTAGGCGAATATTTTCCCGCACCGTCAGCCAAGGTAGCAATCCGTAGTGCTGGAATACCATCATGCGATCGGCTCCCGGTTTGCGAATTTCTTTGCCTTCGAGTGTCACTATTCCCTTGCTTTGTTGCTCCAAACCTGCCACTATTTTCAGCAGCGTCGATTTGCCACAACCCGAGTGG
>JAYUGZ010000123.1:0-5741 GCA_043767465.1 Cyanobacteriota bacterium | reverse complement strand
TGGGGCATGGGGCATGGGGCATGGGGCATGGGGAATTGGTTATCTGTTATTGGTTATCTGTTATCTGTTATTAGTCAACAGTCAACAATGCCCAATGCCCAATGCCCAATGCCCCATGCCCAATTCCCAATTAATTAAAAGTGCGTTTAAATTCTTCTAACAAATCGTCAATTTCCTCGATCGCCTGACTGACATCGATTCTCAGAGCTCCCAAGTCCGATCGATCTAACAGTCGCACCAGGGATTCCCGCTTGACTTCGATCTCTGCTACGCGCTCTTTGATTGTCTGTACATCCATGGTTTTTGGCCTTTGCTAGTATTAACAAAAATATGTGACTTTCCCCCCTGCGTACAGACGGGGATTCTTAATTCACAGACCTACCTTTTCCCAGCCAATCCTGCACTATTTTTATATTGTAAGTGATGAACGTGCTAAGAACTTTTAAGTCTGTGTTATAGTTTGATTGTACATCAAAACTCTAGCCCAACTTCAGCGCAGAAAAGGCGGACGTTTGGTATCGGTGGGTTTGTTTTTCATCATTTCAGCTAAAAAGCGCTTCAGGGCCTTCTCGCGGTTTTTCATAAAAGCAGACCAAAATCCCGGTTGATATTCATCCATTGTCTTGGCTAGGGCCCAGACATCGATCGCTAAGATATTATAAAGCCTTTCATCTTCGCGTTTGAGCGAGTTAATCTGGTCCAGAACCGACTTGTTTGCTCCAGCATTTTGTTTGTCTTCGTCTTTAATCATGTCCGAAAATTGGTTGAAAGGGCAAGAGGATCGATCGCGACCTCAACTCTCTATACTTTAATCATACTGCCGATCTCGACTGCCTTCTGGAAGCAACGCCGCGCCCTTAACACAGATATTCACCCGTAGCGCAGCCTCGATGGAAAGCCGGATAAATTGCTGAATCTGAAGACAAGATTGTGGATGCACACAGTTTCGGCGCTCCTAGATCCTAGCAGTTTTCGCGGGTCTTTTGGCAAAAAAACTAAATTTATTCCAGACTTCTTGCCCGATAATAATTAAAGTATATTATTTTTGTCCGACTACTTACCTCACTAATATGTTACGTAAAACTTCTTTAGCAAGCCTAGCCTTAGTGGTGGGCGGTATTTTAGCAGCAGTTGGCTTTTATGCCTACTTCACCGACAAACCTACCCTCAACCTAGCCGGGTTTTTTTATGGAATTCCCCTGTTGCTGGGAGGTTTGGCGCTGAAAGCGGCCGAACTCGAACCCGCGGAGTTCACCGAACCGACTTCTGGCGAAGTTCTCCGGCTGCGAGAAAATCAGGCCACAGATACTCAAAACCAAGTCCGCAAAGATGTCACCCGATTTCGCTACGGTCAACCAGCTCACTTAGATGATGCCCTGGAACGCTTGGGAATGGCCCCGACCGACGAGGAACGCCCCCTCCTCCAAGGGTTGCGGGAAGTTGATGTGGATGGTGCCTATGGGTTAATTTTAGAGTTTTATTCGCCGCTAATGCCGATCGAATTCTGGGAAGAAAAGCAAGACAAAATAGCTACTTTCTTTGGCCCTGGTTTGCGCGCGCAAGTGACTCAAAAGCCTAATGAAAAAATTGAATTGGCTTTAATTACAAGTCCTAAAGCTTAAATAGTTTGCCAGCCTCGCACGCTGAATTCAGAAACTCTGTTTCTCCCTCTAATATTATGTCCGGTAAATTGCCATTAATAAAAACGGTTTGTAGTGAGGACTTTAGTCCTCACTACAAACGAATCTTATTATGGTCGTTGTCTTCGGACATGATATACAGCAACAGGCAATTATTGAGTGCGACAGTTTTGAACCAAACTTTTAAGCATCCTACTAAATAGCAGATTTTTCGATTTCGGAAAACAAGCGAGAACGAGTAATAAAACGCTCTCCCTCCGCCCCTTCCAGAGAAAAATCGCTGCCTCCAGGCCCCTGTACTACGTCTAGGATTAACTGCGTGTGCTGCCAATGTTTGTATTGCTGCGCTGCAATATAAAAAGGACAACCGCCTATTTTTCCCAGCAATACATCGCCACCGCCAACGATTAATTCTCCGTTGGGATAGCACATGGGAGAACTACCGTCGCAGCAGCCGCCGGATTGGTGAAACATCAATTCTCCGTGCTGGCTTTTGAGGTAGTCTATTAGTTTTAAGGCGGCTGCGGTGGCGGTGACTTTGGGGATTGTTTGCATTTTAGAAGTTATTGTAGGGTGCCTCAGGGCTGAATATTTTGACTAGAAACTAATCATCTTTTCCCTGACGCACCCTACAGCAAGACGCTTGGGATAAGAAGACCGGGCGGTTGAAACCGCAGTCTGATATTAAAAGAAGCCTAAAGCTTTGGGGCTGTAGCTGACTAACAAATTCTTAGTTTGCTGGTAGTGATCGAGCATCATTTTGTGGTTTTCGCGGCCGATACCGGATGATTTGTAGCCGCCGAATGCTGCATGGGCGGGATACAAATGATAGCAGTTTGTCCACACGCGGCCTGCTTGAACGGCGCGGCCCATGCGGTAGGCGGTATTTATGTCGCGCGTCCAAACTCCGGCGCCTAAACCGTACAGCGTATCGTTGGCAATTTCTAAGGCTTCTGTTTCGTCTTTGAATGTGGTGACTGCTAATACTGGGCCGAAGATTTCTTCTTGGAAAATTCGCATTTTGTTGTTTCCTTTGAAGACTGTCGGCTGGAAATAATAGCCGTCTTGTAAGTCGCCGGACATGATTTTTCGGTCGCCTCCAATCAGGCATTCTGCGCCTTCTTCACGCCCGATTTTGACGTATTCGGCGATTTTTTCCATCTGGTTGATGGAGACTTGCGCGCCTAGGGCGGTTGTCGGATCTAATGGGTTGTGTTGTTTGATTTTGCGGATGCGGGAGAGAGCCCTTTCCATAAATCGATCGTAAATTGACTCCTGAATTAAGGCGCGAGAAGGACAGGTGCAAACTTCGCCTTGGTTAAAAGCAAACATCACCAATCCTTCGATTGCTTTGTCGAGGAATTCGTCATCTTGGGCGCAAACATCCTCAAAGAAAATGTTGGGGGATTTTCCGCCTAATTCTAGGGTGACGGGGATGACGTTTTGGGAGGCGTACTGCATGATCAGCCGGCCCGTGGTTGTCTCGCCGGTGAAGGCTACTTTGGCAATCCGGGGGCTGGTGGCGAGGGTTTTGCCGATTTCGGCGCCGGGCCCGTTGACGACGTTGATGACGCCATCGGGTACTAAGTCGGCGATGATTTCCATCAATACTAGGATGGATGCTGGGGTGGGGCCTGCTGGTTTGAGGACTACACAGTTTCCGGCGGCGAGGGCTGGGGCGAGTTTCCACGCAGCCATGAGGATTGGGAAGTTCCAGGGGATGATTTGTCCGATGACACCTAGGGGTTCGTGGAAGTGGTAGGCGACTGTTGTTTCGTCGAGTTCGCCGATCGACCCTTCTTGGGCTCGGATGCAGCTTGCGAAGTAGCGGAAATGGTCGATCGCCAGCGGGATATCTGCTAGTCTGGTTTCGCGAATTGGTTTACCGTTGTCCCAGGTTTCGGCGATCGCCAGTTGATCGAGGTTTTCTTCGAGGCGATCGGCTATTTTGTGCAACACCCGCGCCCTGTCTGCTGGCGAAGTCTTACCCCACTTGTCTTTCGCAGCGTGGGCGGCATCTAATGCCAATTCTACATCCTCGGCGCTCGATCGGGGAATTTGACAAATTGATTTTCCGGTAATTGGCGAAAGGTTTTCCGAGTATTTCCCCTTCACCGGTGCTACCCACTTCCCGTCGATAAAGTTGTCGTAACGAGCTTGAAAAATCGACTGACTGCCGGATTGAACAGGTGCTGCTACTACCATTTTATTACCTAATAAAAAATTGTTTTCGCGGACATTTGAAATCTCTTGAATATCAACTATCGTTTATTTTCGGGAACTTGGGTTATTTCATATACAAAATTTTACATTATTTTAAATGCCATAGGAATTACGCACGCAGACCGCTATCAGGTTCGATCGTTCGGAATGCGAGTCCGCATCCCATAATAGAGGACTTCAGTCCTCACTACGAACCTGACCATAACTATTAATCAACTGTGCCTGAACGGAATTTCTATCCTAAACTTAGTACCTTTACCCGGTTCCGAAAAACATTTTAACTCCCCTTTGTGCTGCTCTACAATTATCCGATAGCTGACAGCAAGTTCCAAGGCGCTGGTGTGTTCTCCAGGTTTCGCCATCAAAAATGAATCAGAAATTTGGGCTGTGATATCTTCGCTGATTGCCATGCCGTTATCAGCAATCTCAATAGCAATCCGCTGAGTATCGATTACCTGAGTGGTAATCAAAATCACAGGCTTAAATTTAATTGATTCCGAATCATCCAACTCTTGACTCGACTCTTCCAAAGCATCGATCGCGTGATTGATAATATTCAGAAAAGCTTGATTGAGCTGACCTGCGTAACACTCGACTTGCGGCAGATTTCCGTATTCCTTCATCACCTTGATATCCCGCCGGCCCTCGCGCGCCGGCAAGCGGTGCTGCAACAACAACAGAGTGTTTTCTAAACCGTCGGAAATATCGAATAGTTGCCAGCCCGAGCGATCGCTACGAGAAAAATCCTGTACCGACAAGATTATTTGACGGATGCGATCGCTCCCGGTGCGCATGGAGTTCACAATTTTTAATAAATCGTCGAGTACGAATTCCACATCCATATCTTGCTGTTTTTGTAGAATTTCCGCTCCGGGATTGACCAACTGTTTTTGATACAATCGCAGCAGTTCAATTAAATCAGTAGCGTAAGTTTGGACATGAGTTAGATTGCTGTAAATAAAAGTAATTGGGTTGTTAATATCGTGGGCGATACCAGATATCAATTCACCCAAACTTGACATTTTTTCCCTTTGCAGCATTCGATCGCACGACTGTTGCAATTCTTCCTGAGTTCGCTCCAACTCCAGCCTCAACTCGCGCCCACGCAAACCCGCGCGCACCCGCCCCAACAATTCCTGCTTAACTATGGGTTTAAACAGAAAATCGTCCACCAGCGCGTCTAATTCTTCCACCCCTGCAAATTGCTCGGGTGTTGTCAGCAGCACAAAATATGCTGTCGCCAATTCTCTATCGGCTTTCACCAGCCGGCACACCTCCAACCAGTTGATTTGAGGCGAAGTCCCGTCGCAAACGATCGCATCGGGAAAAAATTCCCTCGCCAAATCAAAAGCATCCTTGCCGTCGGGAGCGACTTTTAGCTGATGTCCCTCCCGGGAGAGTAACTCTTGCACGACTTCCCAAGTCGCAGCATCCGCGATCGTCAGAATCTTTGCCATAACACCAGCTCCATAACTTACTCTTTAGCATACAACCGCCAGAATTGCGCGGACATATTTAAAATTAAAAAATAGTTCAATCCTCGAAAAAACAGCGGATTCCGGCTCCCTCAAAGCCCAAAATAGCTCAGTAGAAGGTATAATTTTAGACGAGCAATGCAAAAATGCAAATTCTCGCCTTCCTAATTGGTCTTTAGATCAAAGCTTTCTGCTTTCAGACTACTGACAACTATCCTAGATACTTTCTCAAGTTGCGCCCGAAAACCATAAAAAAACTTTAAAATTAATTAACAGTAACGTCAAATTTACCTTCTCGGTCAGCGCCTGGGAATGCCAATTACCAACACCACCTCAACTTTGATTCAAGCCGAAACACTAGAACTATTAGAATGGCCGCGCCTGTGTCAGCACTTGGCTACCT
>JAYUGZ010000122.1:0-5754 GCA_043767465.1 Cyanobacteriota bacterium | reverse complement strand
GTCGATTACTCGGCTCGCATCCAAACTGTTCACAAAGAAACCAATCCTCGGTACTATGACTTAATCAGCCATTTTGAAGAGCGATCGGGATGTTCGCTTTTAGTAAATACTTCGTTCAACGTCCGAGGCGAACCCATTGTTTGCACTCCCGAAGATGCTTACCGCTGTTTCATGCGAACTGAAATGGATTATCTGGTTTTAGAGAATTTCTTAATTCCTAAATCGGAACAAATTCCTTGGAAACAAGACGATGCTTGGAAAAATGAATTTGAACTAGATTAGTTATTGGTTATTGGTTATGAGTTATTTGTTAGTAGTTATTTGTTATGAGTTCTTGAAAAATGAACCACCAACCAATAACCAATAACCAATAACCAATAACCAATAACCAATAACAACTAACAACTCACAACTTGACTAATGAGCGACGAAATTAAAAAACTCGATAAAAAAGGCCTGCGCGATTTTGGGCTGCTAATTGGCGGCTTAATTGCACTGCTGTTCGGTTTAGCAGTACCTTTACTGCGGCGCGGTTCTATACCTTGGTGGCCCTGGGCGATCGGCGCAGTGCTAATTGTGCTAGCGTTAGTTGCGCCAAAATCGCTGAATCCCGTTTACCACGCGTGGATGTGGTTTGGACTTACCCTCAACAAAATCGAAACGCCGATCGTTCTGGGGATAGTTTTTTACCTGATAGTTTGGCCGATGGGAGTGATCAAAGGCCTGTTTGGCGAAGATGCAATGCGGCGCAAACTCAATCCCAAAATGGATACTTACCGCGTCCAAAGTAAAGAAAGAACAAAAGTTAGTATGGAGCGTCCTTTCTAAGTGTTTGAATCAACAGTAGACTTTCTCAAAGATTTGTGGGCGTTTATGAAAGAACGCCAAAAGTATTGGCTGCTACCGTTAATTGTGACTTTAGTGTTTTTGGGAGCTTTGATTGTCTTGAGTCAGGGTTCTGTGATTGCTCCGTTTATTTACACGCTGTTTTGAAAGAATGAGCAAGTTGAAAAGTTTGGGTGTCAATTTAGGTTTGACACTCGGCGGTTTATTTATGGGGGTGGTAATTGGTGAAATTGGATTGCGAGTTGCTAGAGTTGAAGGCTACGCCAGAATAGGAGATTTTGTAGACTCGGCGCCCACTCGTTTTCATACTTCCGATCGCGATTTGGGTTGGAAGCTCAAACCCGGTGTGTCGGGCGAGTGGAAGGGCGAAGGTGCGAGTTTTGTGCAGGTGAATAGTGACGGTTTGCGCGATCGCGAACACACAAAAGCCAAACCTCCCAATACCTTGCGGGTAGCGGTTTTAGGCGACTCTTTCACCGAAGCAATTCACGTACCTGTCGAACAAACTTTCTGGTCAAAATTAGAACGAAAGTTAGGCAACTGCGAGGCCGTTAAGGGACGCAAAAATGTTGAGGTCATCAATTTCGGCGTCCAGGGTTACGGTACAGCTCAAGAATTGATAATGCTGCGAAAAAAAGTGTGGGATTACAATCCTGATATTGTAGTCCTTGCCTTTTTTGTTGGCAATGATGTGATTAACAATTCCCCGAAACTAGAATACGATCGCTACCGACCATTTTTTAGGTATGATGCTAGCGGCAAGTTACTACCGGATATGTCTTTTCGTAATCTGGCGCCGATCGATCGCAACACAAATGCAGTTTCATTTGTAGACCTGATGCCCAGTTGGCTAGTCAACAATTCCCGCATCATCCAGGTAATTAAAAAGATAGATTTAGATCGGAAAAAGCGACAGTTATCTGGAGATTTTAGTGCTTTAAGTAGCAAAAACTTCAATCCACCTCAAGATGCAGCTTGGAAAGATGCGTGGAGGGTGACAGAGGGTTTGATTGTAAAGATGCGGAATGAAGTCGTGCAGAAAAAGGCTGATTTTTTGGTTGTGACGATCGGCGATCCGATTCAAGTCGAACGCGATCCAGCGAAGCGAAAAAAGTTTATGCAGGAAAACAACATTCAGGATTTATTTTATCCCGATCGGCGGCTGGAAAAATTGGGCGTGAGCCAGAGTTTTCGGGTGCTTAATTTATCTGAGCAGTTCCAAGGCTACACTGAAAAATATCAAGTCTGCGCCCACGGTTTTGATAATTCTGTACCCTGTGGAGGTCACTGGAATGAACTCGGTCATCGCCTGGGCAGCATCCTGATCAACCGAAATTTGTGCGAAAATTTGAAGCAGTCTCAAGTCCCCAAAAAACAACCATAATCTGTCAAATTTCATGAAAGACTCAACGCCACTCCAAAAAGGCAAAAACCTATTAACTTTAATCGCTGTCAATTTGGCGATCGCCTTTATTTGCCTGGAAGCTTTATCGCTCGCTTTTTACTTTATCAACCAAAAGCAGTTTTTTTATGCCAGAACTAAAGGCAAAGAAAAAGTAGTAGAAGATATCGAACGCCTCGGAATTAGGCTAGATGAATCAATAGTAGAAAGACTGCACCCGTTTTTTGGCTACGTGCTCAAACAAGGTGCTTTTACAAATGAAAAATTAAAATTAAAAGTCAACAAAAACGGCTTTTTTTCACTTTACGAATATCCCTTTGTTAAAGCCAATAAAAAACAATTTATTATCGGAGTTTTTGGCGGTTCTGTTGCCAATAACTTTGTAATGGATGAATATATAAATCAAAGATTGTCTAAGAAATTGCAGAGTTATCCAGAATTTGCCGATCGCGAAATTGTGCTTTTAAATTTTGGCAACGGTGGCTACAAACAGCCCCAACAATTACTAATCTTAAATTATTTTCTGGCTTTAGGTCAAGAGTTAGATTTAGTCATCAACATTGACGGTTTTAACGAAGTAGCCCTCTCAAATTTAAACAACAAAGCCCAGCTAGAAATAGGAATGCCCAGCGTTCAGCACATACAGGCGCTGACGAGTTTAGCCAACAACAACTTATCGCCTGAAGCGATGAGTTTAATCGTCCAAATCAACGACAACAAAAAACAGTTGAAAGCAGGTATTGACAAACTACAAAATTGTAAACTTGCGTTGTGTCACGCCGTTACCTCGCTGAGAGTGAAACAATTAGTTAACAATTACCAGCAAGCAGTTGTCAAGTACGACGCCCAAGTCAAACAATCCAACTCAGACACGGCAAATAGCGGTATAGTATACATTCCCAAAACTGACTCTGTTTTGCAGGATGCTGCTGCTTATGACAAAATGGCATCGCTGTGGTACGAATCGTCGATGGGGATGAATCAAGTTTTATCAAGTAGAAACATTAAGTATTTTCACTTTATCCAGCCCAACCAGTATTATCCAACGAAGCGAGCGTTTACCGCAAAAGAAAAAGAAATTGCGATTAACAAAGAGAGTCCGTACATTGAAGGAGTGACAAAAGGTTATCCGGTGCTGTTGTCGAAAGTCGATGACTTGCAAAAAGCTCGGGTTAATGTGTTTAGCGCCGTGAATATTCTGGACAATACAAAAGATACGGTTTACAAAGATGCCTGCTGTCATTATAATGCAGCGGGACAGGATATATTCACTGAGTATATTTCCAGTTCCATTATTAAAGTAGTAAGGAAGTCAAAATAGATACTTATGAAAGATTTGAAGTTGATTAACAAAAGCCAAGAAATCCTCAAAATTGCTTTGATTAACTTGGCGCTTGTACTTGTTTTCCTAGAACTCGGTTCCTTGGGATGGTATTTTGTCAAGCACAAGCAATTTTTCTATACTAGACAAAAGACGCAAGATAAGTCGGCTTTAGGAATTAATTTAGAAGGAGTGCGGCTCAATCAGTCTATTGTGGAAAGGTTTCATCCTTTCTTTGGGTTTATTCAAAAACCAGGCCCAGATTTTCGCCCTGGTTTTAAGGTTAACAACTATGGATTTATCTCTCCTTACGATTACCCTTTTAAAAAAATCAAAAAAAATCAATTTGTAATCGGGATATTTGGGGGTTCGGTGGCTTCCGATTATTCAATTTTTCAAATTCAAAATAAAATTTTACCTCAATACCTCAAACAGGTTCCCGGTTTACAAGATAAAGAATTTGTAATTTTGTCTTTTGCTACTGGCGGCTACAAACAGCCGCAACAGTTATTAATTTTAAACTATTTTTTGGCTTTAGGTCAAGAGTTAGATCTAGTCATCAATATAGATGGGTTTAATGAAGTAGCACTTTCTAATATAAACAATAAAAATCAAATTGATCTGGCGATGCCAAGCAATCAGCACATTTCGCCGCTGACCAGCTTGGCTAATAATAGCCTTTCTACCAAAGCAATGCAAATAACTCTCAGAATAAAAGAGAATAAAACTAAGATTAATGAGGGCTTGGAAAGTTTGCAACACTGCTCTTTAGCTGCGTGCGATGCAATAACTTCTGTTTACGTTCAAAATTTAGTCAACAACTATCGCACAGATGTGATTGCATTTGAAAAAGAACGCAGTAAAAACCAACAAGATGACGAGGGCAGCGTCATTTACATTAATAGAAGCAAGTCGGTTTTAGGGGATTCAGCAGCTTTTGAACAAATGTCGTGGAATTGGGCGAAAAGTTCGATTTTTATGCACAAGGTGCTGTCTGCGAGCAATGTGCCGTACTTTCAGGTTCTCCAGCCGAATCAATATTATCAGACGAAAAGGGTGTTTAGCGATGCTGAGAAGCGGATTGCTTTTAATGAGGAGACTCCTTATACTAAATCTGTTGAAATTGGATATCCGGCTCTGTTGAGTAAGTTTCCTAATTTACAAAAAAATAATGTCAATATTTTAAATGGGGTTAAGGTGTTCGACAAGACTAAAGATATTGTTTATGTGGATAGCTGCTGTCATTATAATAAAGCTGGAGAGGTGGTTTTTAGCAATTATGTGGGCAGTTCTATTCTGGAAGCTTTGCGGAAGGATGAGGCTAGGAATAAAAAGAAGTAGATATCAATTCCGGCTGCGCCGGAATAATATAGAGGAGACTGCACGTGCCCAAGGAGTATCAAGTTAACGCCAAACCCCTTCAGAGACTACTGTTTGACGATCTCTTGCCAGATCTCCCTGGCGCCCCCCGAAAGCAAGGGGGGGACAGGAGTCTTCTCAAAGTCCCCCTTGCTTTCGGGGGATGCGAGGGGGATCTGGATTTTGCCTAAAAGCTACATTTATATGGCTTTCAGGCTTAAGTTGACGCCAATGGGCACGCTTGAGTGTCCTGATTTCTGAGGAATTTTAGGTTTTCGGTGCGGTTTTAGGTCGATCGCCCGTGGAGTCGATCGGCATTACCAAGATTTTATCAACTCGGTTCCCGTCCATATCGACTACTTCGACGCGCAAACCGTCCCACTCAAAATGATCTGCCGCTGCCGGAATTTTGCCCAAATGTGTAATCACAAAACCGCCCATTGTGTGGTAACTTCCTTTGTTTTCTGATGAGATTTCTTCGATTCCAAACAGTTCAAAAAAATCTTCCACAGGCAACATTCCGTCCAACAGCCAAGAACCGTCTTCGCGTTGCACGGCTTGCGGATCTGAGGCATCTTCTATTGAGGGAAAATCGCCAACGAGTTCGACTAAAATGTCGTTTACTGTTACCAATCCTTGAATTACGCCATATTCGTCTACTACCAAGGCAAGTTGATTGCTAGATTGCTTGAAAAGCTCTAATACTTTTAAACCGCGCGTGCTTTCTGGCACAAATAAAGGCCTGCGTAAAGAAGCGCTTAAATCGAACGGTTGACCTGTTAAATTCCTCGACAGCATATCTGTAACGTGGACTAAACCGATAATG
>JAYUGZ010000121.1:0-5758 GCA_043767465.1 Cyanobacteriota bacterium | reverse complement strand
AAAATCGGACAGCCCAAATCTAAAGCAGCTCGATATTCGGCATTTGCCGGGTGAATTGCCGTAGAACATACTACTTGAGGCAATCCCGGAATTGCTTGAACGCTTGAACCGTTGCCATTCAATTGGAGAACTTCGGCTGTCGCGACGGCAGTCGATACCGTCCCAGCGACTGCTGAGGATACAGCCCTTTCTTGCTGCCCGCGATCGGAACTGCTATCGTTGAAGGCTGTTTGAAATACTTCAAAATTGCTGGCGTCTTGGCGCCAAAAAATATGAGCTCCAATTTCTTGCAAGCGCTGGGTGATGTGGCTCGATTTAATATCGGAGCCGTACACAGGCAACTTGCGTTTAGCTAGAATATAAGCAATGGCTGACATCCCGATCCCACCAATGCCGATGAAATGAAATGGTCTACCGCTGAAATCAACAGAACTCGGCATCTTTGCTCCTCACACACCACACCACGTCAATAACACGCGATATCATATCAAGAATTGTTTTTTCAGGATACAGTTCGCTAGAGATTTTTGTACACAATTCTCTGCGCTTCCCTAAATTTCGGGATTTGTAGAGAGGTTTGTCTTGTATCCTATTTGACTTAGTACCGAGTCGATTTCCGGAATAGTCATAACTATAAAATTGCAGGTTAGAGAGGATGGGGTTTGGGGTCTGGGGCAACAGACTGATTTTGGGCGATCGCATATTCCTGTATGATTTTTTTCCATCCCCTGGCTGTGCTGGGATACGTCAGCAAAGGCCCCGCGATGTTTTTACTCCCAAGAATTGGTTTAAGGCCTCTCCCTTAAAGGCGAGAAATTAAAAGAAAACTATTCATTACTCCAATCCTCTTCCTTTTAGGTAGAGGTCGCCCTCAACTGTCGAGCGGTCAACTGTCAACTGAATGAAGCCCGATGTGGGGTGAAACCCACAAAGATTTACCAAGACTACCACTTTGTATGGAAAAAGTAGCAATTTTGGGGGGGACTTTCGATCCGGTTCACTGCGGGCATTTGTTGATGGCCGAGACGGCGGTGATTCAATTTGGGATCGCTCAAGTCATTTGGGCGTGCGATCGCACCCCTCGTCACAAGTCGCACAGTGTTTTGGCAAGTTTTGACCAACGGCGGAAAATGGTGGCTCTGGCGACGGCCGGGCGGTCGGATTTTGGACTTTTGCCAGTGGATACCAATCCCTCTGGAACTTCTGCTATTGACACCCTACTGTATTTACAAAATTTGTATCCAGAGGCTCAGCTTTACTGGATTATCGGTGCTGACGCACTCCAAACTCTCCCCAAATGGCCCCGCTGTGCGGAAATTGCCGGCTTGTGTGACTGGTTGGTGGCCGGACGGGAGAGTGTCGGAGTGGGGGAGTCGGACATGGGAAAGTCCAGCATTGATGATTGGGCCGGAGATCAAATCCAGGTTGAGACAAATGCTGTTTGCTGTAAAGTTGCTGAACAGATGGCTATTTTGGGAGTGCAACTTCGGTGGCAGGTTTTGGCGATGCGGGCGATCGAGATTTCCTCAAGCCACATCCGCCGCTGCTCGGCCGAAAGTCGCGACTTCCGCTACTTAGTCCCGGAATGTGTCCGAAGTTATATTGCGACTCACAGCCTCTACCAGCAACCAGCAGCCGAAAGCTGAATGCCTTCTGTGTTGAGATTTCTGCCTTCTAAAAAAGTTTAGGTTTTTTGGATAAACACAAAAAGTGAGAAAGGATCGAGCTTTGCGATATGATTTTGTCTCATAAGTCAATTCTTAAATTTTTCCAAAATTTAAGCCTGAGCTAAAGGCTGCCATCGTTAGGAGGTACAAGGTGATTAGAGTCGCGATCAACGGTTTTGGACGTATTGGGCGCAGTTTTACACGCTGCTTGCTGGGCCGAGAAAATAGCCAGCTTGAACTGGTAGCAATTAATGACACTTCCGATCCCAAAACTAATGCCCACTTGCTGAGATACGATTCCATGATGGGAACGTTGAAGGGTGTGGACATCAGTACGGATGAAAATTCGATTATTCTCAATGGCAAGACAGTTAAGTGCGTGAGCGATCGCAATCCGCTGAACTTGCCTTGGAAAGATTGGGGTATTGATCTGATTATTGAAGCGACTGGTGTATTCGTTGACCAAGCTGGTGCATCGAAGCATATCACAGCAGGCGCTAAAAAAGTGCTGATTACTGCACCGGGTAAGGGGCCTGAAGTCGGAACCTACGTGATGGGAGTCAACCACCACAACTACAAGCACAGTGACTACACAGTCATCAGTAATGCTAGTTGTACCACTAACTGTCTAGCTCCAGTGCTGAAAGTGCTGCACGAAAATTTTGGCATCGTCAAAGGGATGATGACCACTACCCACAGCTACACTGGTGACCAGCGCTTGCTGGATGCTAGCCACCGCGACTTGCGGCGGGCACGGGCGGCGGCCATGAATATTGTGCCGACTTCTACTGGTGCTGCTCAAGCCGTGGCTTTGGTGATTCCAGAATTGAAGGGTAAGTTAAATGGTATCGCCATGCGCGTGCCGACTCCTAATGTGTCGGTAGTTGATTTTGTGGCTCAGGTAGAGAAAAAGACTTTTACCGAGCAAGTAAATCAAGTTTTCAAAGAAGCCGCTGAAGGCCCGCTGAAAGGAATTTTGGAATACAACGATTTGCCTCTTGTTTCTTGCGACTATCGCGGAAATGATGCTTCTTCAATCTTGGATTCTAGCTTGACGCTGGTGATGGACGGTGACATGGTGAAGGTTTTGGCTTGGTACGACAATGAGTGGGGCTACAGTCAGCGGGTAGTTGACTTGGCTGAATTGGTCGCCGAACGTTGGGAGGGTTCGATCCCTGACTTCTTTCCGGCAGTCCAGCCTTGAGGCAGGGGTTGAAACCCCTGCCTCAAGGCTAAATTCCTTATGATATAGAGGAGACGGCAGTGCCGTGTCCCTACCTTGATTAATTGTAGGGAGACGGCACTGCCCAAGGAGTGTCAAATTAACGTCAAACGTAGTCAGAGACTGCTGTTTGACTATTAAATCTAGATCCCCCCTAGCCCCCCTTAGGTCGGGGGGGACAGGAGTCTTCTCAAAGTCCCCCGACCTAAGGGGGATTTAGGGGGATCTGGACTGGGGTAAAAGCGATATTTCTCAAGGATTTCAGGCTTAAGTTGACACCTATGGGCACTGCCGTCTCCTAATTTCGGGTAATATTAATTCCGATGCTCACTGGATTTGATATGAGCCCTGTCTCTTAGTCTGCGGAGGCAGACTTTGTTTGTGTAGTTGCGGTTTCAACCGCCGAATCATCAACGTAAATAATTTATATGAAAAAAGCGTTAATTTGTGGTATATCAGGTCAGGACGGAGCTTATTTAGCTAAACTGTTGCTCGATCGAGGTTATGAAGTTTGTGGCACTTCCAGAGACGCCCAAATGTCCGGTTTCGGAAACCTGGCTCGTTTGGGTATCCGAGAGCAAGTAAAACTAGAGTCAATGTCTCTCAACGATTTTCGCAGCGTCTTGCAAGTCTTGGCAAAAATTGCGCCCGACGAAGTGTACAATCTCGCCGGTCAAAGTTCCGTCGGCCTGTCCTTTGAACAACCAGTAGAAACTCTCGAAAGTATTGCTACAGGTACATTAAATCTGTTAGAAGCAATTCGGTTTACAGGCGGCAAAATTAAACTTTACAATGCCAGTTCCAGCGAATGTTTTGGGGATACCGGAGGCTATCCAGCGGATGAAAATACGCCATTTCGGCCCAGAAGTCCTTACGCCGTGGCAAAAGCAGCAGCATTTTGGGAAGTAGCAAATTATCGGGAAGCATACAATTTGTTTGCGTGTTCTGGTATTCTGTTCAATCACGAGTCGCCACTGCGGCCGGAGAGGTTCGTCACCCAAAAGATTGTATCTGTTGTGTGCCGAATTGCTGCGGGTAGTTCGGAAAAACTGCATTTAGGAAATATTTCAGTGCAGCGGGACTGGGGCTGGGCTCCGGAATATGTGGAGGCGATGTATTTGATGTTGCAGCAGGATGAACCGGACGATTATGTAATTGCTACCGGTGCGAGTTATCCTTTGGAGGAGTTCGTACAGACAGCGTTTGTGGCTGCGGGTTTGGATTGGCAGGAACATTTGGTAACGGATGCGAGTCTCTACAGACCGACGGAGATTGCAGTTGGGAGGGGAAATCCGGGTAAGGCAAAAGAAAAATTGGGCTGGGAGGCAAAATATAAAATGCCCGATGTGGTGCGGATGATGGTGGAGGCGAGGATGGTTTGAGGGAAAATTATGGGGTGAAAATATGGCAGCAGAATATGCAACGGCTAATGAGTGGTACAAAGCTAATCGCCGAGATTTGAAAAAATATCGAGGTGAATGGATTGCTTATACTAATCATGGGGTAATTAGTCACAACTCAGATTATGACAAAATGAAGCAAGGAATTTCCTCTGATACACCTAAATTGAGTTATGTGCTTTGTCGCATATTTGAAAGCGAATTTGGAACTGCTGTCCGTTTCCCAGGATTCCACTGTAATTAGAGATGAGTTGATGACTTTTAAAACTGTGAAACAATGCAAGTAGTTATACTAGCCGGTGGTTTGGGGACTCGTCTCCGAGAAGAAACAGAATTTCGTCCTAAGCCCTTAGTTGATGTGGGCGGGCGGCCGATTATTTGGCATATTATGAAGACCTATGCCCATTACGGTTTCCGGGATTTTATTGTCTGTTTGGGCTATCGTGGCAACATGATTAAGGAGTATTTCCTGAATTATGAAGCGATGAATAATGATTTTACTATTTGCTTGGGCCGCCAAAACCAGATCACCTATCACGAGGAACACCACGAGCAAGATTTTAAGGTGACACTGGCGGAAACAGGCCCGGACAGCATGACTGGGGGGCGGGTGAAACGGGTGGAAAAATACATTGCCGAGGATACCTTTATGGTGACTTATGGTGATGGAGTGGCTGATATCGATATTGGGGCGCTGTTGGATTTTCACAAATCTCATGGTAAGCTGGCGACTGTTAGCACAGTGCGTCCCGTATCTCGATATGGTATTTTGGATGTAGACAACCAAGGCAAAGTTCTGGAATTCACGGAAAAACCTCAAATAGATGGCTGGGCAAGTGCAGGGTTTTTGATACTTCACCGCAGCATATTTGAAGATTTGAGCGGAGATGATTGTTTCTTAGAGCGAGAGCCTCTAGAAAGGTTAGCAGCAGAGGGGCAATTGATGGCTTATCGCCACGAAGGTTTCTTTTTTGCGATGGATACTTACCGCGAATATAAATATTTGAACGAACTTTGGGATAATGGAGAGGCTCCTTGGAAGGTGTGGGAATGAGTGAATTTTGGCGCGATCGATCGGTTTTAGTAACTGGCTGCACCGGCCTTTTGGGTAGCTGGATGGTAGCTGATTTAGTGCAGAAGGGGGCAAGGGTAACTGGATTAGTCCGAGACTGGGTACCGCAATCCAGACTTTACACAGAAAAGTGGGATCAGCAGATTAACGTAGTACGCGGGTGCGTACAAGACTTACAAACCCTAAAACGAGCGATCAATGAGTATGAAGTAGACACAGTATTTCACTTGGCAGCTCAATCTATTGTGGGCATGGGTAACCGAGACCCACTAGATACTTTCGAGACAAATATTAAAGGTACTTGGAACTTGCTAGAAGCCTGTCGCCAAGTTGGGGGTGTCAGTCGCATTGTTGTGGCATCTAGTGACAAAGCCTATGGAGACCAGCCCGTGCTACC
>JAYUGZ010000120.1:0-5781 GCA_043767465.1 Cyanobacteriota bacterium | reverse complement strand
ATTGCGAGCACAAGAGCGTGGCAATCTCCGTGACTATGACACTTCTCGATTAAATCAGGTACGAGCTGAGCAATTATCTTATTAAGTGAACAGTATTGATTTATATTCTGTCAAGTTTGGCTGTAGAAAAATGATATATTGGATATCGGAATGTCGTTTTCGGACAATTGATCGGGGTAGGGACATGGCACTGCCATGTCCTGATTTATGGTAAGATTAATTCCGATGCTACCGAATTTGATTTGATATCTACTAAAGTTGCGAAACTCCGATCGCCCTAACTCGCCGATTTCTCTCAAAAACCGCCCGCGGTTTAAAAGCAATTCTCAACAACAGCCATAGCGATCGCCATTCTCCGGGCGTTTCCAGCCGTTTCCACTGGCCCGGGCGACAGTAGAGCATTTCGATCAAACAGCGGTGTTGACTAATGTTTAGGCGATCGAAGGCAATTCGTACAGTGGGAAATTCCGCAAAACTATACCCTGCTGTATCCCGAAGACTAGACTCCAAGTGAGATTTATCGCTAACCAACTCAATCTTAGCCACAGGAATAAAACATTCCTCTTCCATAATTTCCAGAGTCGCGGAGTCGCAATCAATCAAACCCTTCGCAAAACTAGCCTCAGTGGCCAAGTCTAGAACAGGCCCTAGCGAGATCCTCGCTTTGACGGACGCACTGCGAGCGATCGCTATTATTTTACCCTGCGATAAACTTGTCGGAACAGCATATTTTGGCAAAATCTCTGCTGTGGTAAAACCCTGTTTACTACCTTGATCTTTGACTGCAAAACTTGGGCACTCAGTCAGAGCAACTTCAGCGCCACTTTCCGAAATTACAGTTGTTATTCCCCAAAAACTTTGACCACCCACATTCAATTGTACAACCCGGCGCAAGTTGAACCATTCGTAAATGTCCGGCTTCGGAATATCCACCAAAATTAGCAGCGCAATCCCCAACATCAGCAGGTTGTAAGCGCTCCAAATCCATCCCAAACCCACCCCTTTTAACGAATCAGCACTTTCTGATATTGCCTGCAAGCTGCCAACATTTTTAACTAAATGAATGTTTAAATTATGGAACAAACTAAAGGCTGTAGCTGCGAACAACACAATCAAAGGCCATCCCAAATTCCAGTTAAAATGAAAGCGATCGCTCGCAATTCCTTTTGGCGTTACCTTAAACCCTTTCTGAAAGGGACTGAGCATGGCACTCACTACCGTCACCGCTAAAGGAATACACTGGACGAACGAGTAAACATCGGAAAGCAAAGCCGATCGCGATTTGCGGTTCAGCCAAGAAAACACAGTAACTTGCACCAAATAATAAGGCAGAAAAAAGTACAGCAATTCCCGTGCATTTGTCCGCAAAGGAAGTACGCCCAGAAACGAATAAGCTAAAGGCATCAACAGAAACACAATCCTGCTTATACTGGTAAACCAGTGCATCAATCCTTCCAGGTGACACAGCCTTTGGATGAATCTGAGGCCGCGAATCGTTAAAGGATTGGAATCTATAAAAAATGCCTGAAGCGTGCCTCGCGCCCAGCGCAGCCTTTGAGTTAGATGGGCTTCTATATTTTCAGCGGCCAAACCAGCACTCAATTTTTCATCTAAATAAACTAAACGATATCCGGTGGCTGACAGCCGAATTCCGGTAAAGTAGTCTTCGCAGACTGAATCTGTGACAAAGCCTCCCACTGTTTCTAGGGCGCTGCGCCTCATCACAAAAGACGTGCCAGCACAAACTACGCTATCGGCACTGTCTTTGATGATTTCAATTTGCCTGTAAAATACTTCTTCTTCCGGCACCAGCACATTTTCTAAACCTAAATTGCGAGCAATGGGGTCATGGTTGTAAAAGCTTTGCGGTGTTTGCACGAGGGCGATTTCGGGATTCTGAAAAAAGCCGACTGTTCTTGTTAAAAAGTTTTTAGTAGGAATGAAGTCGGCATCGAAAACTACAATTAGTTCTCCATTTGTTAGGCCTGTGGCATGATTGATGTTGCCAGCTTTGGCGTGACTATTATCGGGTCTTGTGATATAATTGCATCCCAGTTCTTTGGCTAGCAATTTAATTTCAGGGCGCTTTGTATCGTCGAGTAAATATATTTGTTTCTTGGCATAATCTAAAGCTTGACAGCCGATGACGGTGCGCCTCAAAATAAAAATTGGTTCGTTATAAGTTGGGATAAAAATATCGACTGTTGGGGCGAAGTTTCCCTCTGCAACTGCAACTGCCATGCGATCGGCTTCTCGATGCCTGTCTTTCATTCTCAGCATTAAATACAGTTGAAGGCTGCTGGTGAAAACCATCAGCATTTCTAGGAAAAACAGCCCCAAACTAAAGATACCGTTGAGGGGGTCACTTAAATTTAGAGTGACGAGCGATCGCCACAACACGTAGCGAATAGTTAAAGCCATAACTATCGCAACTACCACAGCGCGCGACCATTTCTGGGGCTGAGGCGAAATTTTCATGGCAACTAAAGCCGCCGATACTAGGACAAAAGTCGGCACTAACAAATACATTTTGCTCGCAGCGGGTACTTGCAGCCACACAGGCGGGTTTTGCTGCCAAATGTCGATTGTGGCAAAAATACCGCTGACTGTACCTTCACCGCTAAACCAGGCTGCGGCGATCGCACCTGCGAAAGCAACCGCCCCGAACACGACTAGCGTTGCCACCTGTACGCGCGAAATCCACCTAAAAAAGTGGCGTTTCAAGTCTTGAAGGTCACATCTTGAATTTCTCATAAAATTTGCAATTCCCGATCGTGTCTGCAACAGTCAGGGTTTCCTGCTGTCCCTGTTGAATCCAGTTGAAAATTCCGACATCCCATTTACTATATTTACATTTTTTAACATTCTGACAATTTTATGATAGTTCACTGGCTGCTTGGTGGCAAACTGCTCAGCAAGTACAATCAAGGCCAAGTATAGCAACTTGAACCTTGAGATGGTGTGCGATCGCACAATCGCAATCAAATTGGTTCGATCGTTCGGACTTCAGTCCTGCCAAAACGAGTGAAGAGTGATAACCTGCTTAAAAATCAAATAGGATTGCTATCTCAAACGATAGCAATCCCTAGGGCTTAATAATTAGACGAATTTCACATCTAACTAAAGGTAGATTGATTTTATATTAATTTAAAAAAATTAGCGCGATCGCAGCACAAAAAACTAGCCATCAAAAAACTAATCAGAAATTTCTAATTGCGAGATTGCATAGCGGGCGACAGCCAAACCAACTCTCGCCTGTTCTATGGACGACAATTGGGCCCAAGGTCTTCTAGTCTCCATCATCACTTCCACCCCGGAGGAATCGGCCTCTCGCATGGCATAAGCCAAAGGACGCGCCAACACCTGCAAATCTTCCTCAGCCCACTGAGGCAAAATATCTAACACGCACTCCACCATTTGGTCAGCTAAAGATTGATACTTAACAGTTGCGTTTTGGACGCTTTGAGCGATGCGGGCTAGAAAATCTTGAGGAACGCGATCAAATTTTTCCCGCAAAGACTTTTGCAGACCCGTCGCCAGCCAAACTTGTTCTAATTGAGCGAATAAAACTTGCGACTTCTCGGCAATATCGCTGTCGCTGAAGGAATCAAACAGGGCAAATTCTTGATCTATATCGGTTAAATAAGATTCTGATTCAAGCTGTGCCGGATTCCAGGGATAAGCAACATCAGTCTGAACAATTGTGGCGAGAAGTTCCATCTGGGCTTGAGTTTGCGAGTCGCGAAAATATTCAGAATCAGGAGATTGGGTAGCCATGATGTAATACCTATGTAGTTCAAGGAAAATACAGAAGGGGGACTCTGCCAAGTGCGAGTTACCAGTGGTGAGTAACTGTTTTAACTTCAGACTTGAGACTCAACGAGAAAGAACTTTGCTGTCCCGATCGCCGATCGCCTTGATTAACTACACCCCCGCCTTAATTCGTTCCGCAATCAGTCTCACTGTAGCCCGAACTTTTTGGAACCTCAATAGTGAACTCAAAAACCTGACCTTGAGAACTACCAAATTTTATCTGAGTGCCCGATTGCAGCAGCAGTTCTTGGTGGTGAACTCTCACCCATCCCTCCGGCCCCAAAACTAGAGTCCCGTAGCGAGAAAAATCGCGCAAGAAGTAGCTAGGTTCTTCCCGACTCTCTCTGATGCTGTTGCGGCAGAAAATCTCCGCGTGTTTCTGGGAAACCCACTGTTCTCGAATCACTACGTCGTTTTCTTCCCAGCGTCCGACTCGAACCATCCCGGTGCTAATGGGCCAAACCTGATTCCCCGATTCGCTGGATTTGACATTTGGTCGATCGCGCCCCCGCAAATAAGCACAAGACGGCAAACGTCCCAGCCAAGTAGAAGAATTCAAAGGCAATTCAGTTTTGAGGTCATCAACCGGTTCAGTCAGTTGACCGTCAAACTCCGGGTGCATATACAGTACGGGCAGCGTCCAAGCCGGTTGATTGAACTTGTACAGTGTCAGTAACTGCTGTCTGGCGACGGCGACGGCGCGATCGATCGACATCCGCGCAGCCAAAGCTTGGGCAAAAGTTTGGATAAAACTCAGGGCCTCGCGATCGGCGATCGAGTCCCGCATCCCCAACACCGCCGGCACCCCGTGATGAATCAGTACCTCAGCTAAGCTGCTACGGGCGATCGCCTGTTGCTGGCCATTAATTGAATGCAGCCTCTCCACAGCCGGCTGAGCTCCCCAACAGGCATTAAACACCGCCAGCGTCACGCGGCACCGAACCAAAACCTGAGCCAGTTCAGTACCGTTAATGGCGTTATCCGGGCCCAAAAACAGCAAGCCACCGTCGGGGCCTGGTATCCCGTGGCCGGCGTAGAACAGAATGTTATAAGCTTGGGTTTCCAGCCGAGAAATCAGTTCCGCCGGAGTAGGTTCGATCAGAGTATCAACGTTAGTCGGAACGCTGATGTCGAAATATTTGCCGCTGTCGTCGGTGTGAAAAGCACTTTCCAGAACGCTAGCCAGGGCGAGTGCTTCTGCTTCCAACTGCAAATGACGATGATTGCTGGAAAATTCCGAATTAGCACCGCGGCCGGGTTCTGCTTGTCCCAAAACTAGCAAAATGTTCAGCGACTCGGCAGGACGCAGGGGCGGTAAAGGCTCAACATTGCTGGTAGTGCGACTGAAAAGCAGTTGCTGCGACAGAGAAATTGCCGGTTGACCGGCTTGAGGCTGCATAATTTCCCAAGGCAAAGCGATTAAGTACGGTTCGCGCAAGTCTATCCGCACTCGCAGGGGGAGATTTTGCCCGATCGCGATACCTTTACTTTCTTGGAGACTGCCCTGAATCGGGCCTTCAAACAGCCACTGCCAAAGATTCATCCCCAACTGCTGCATCAGGCGGCTGCTGTAGCTTGCAGGTGGCTGCGCCGGATTCTGCTGACCCCTCTCAACCAACCCCCCTTGACCGAGACGGGGCGGCACAGGGGGCATGGATGAAAGTGACTGTAGGGAGTTAGGGGTTCGTTGTTGAATTTCTGCCAGTATATTCTGGTTGTTTTGGGGCGAGACGAAACTGCCATCGGGATTTAGGGGCAATTCGTGAATTGTCCCCGACGGGGAAAACATTTCCTGCCAAGCTTTCCAGGATTGGGATAGGGCCGCTGGCCACATACAGTCGTGGTGAACGTACCCGCTGGGATAGGGAGCTTGTAGAACCCAAGTGGCAAAATGGTTTGCCCCAGCGGTTCTCAGGCGAGCGATCGCTATACTGAGGCAAGGACTTTCAGGGCGCGCCATTCACAACT
>JAYUGZ010000119.1:0-2310 GCA_043767465.1 Cyanobacteriota bacterium | reverse complement strand
CGATCGAAGTGCCGCTAGAGGAAGAGCTGTAAGGTGTGGTCACTGCGTTGTTGAAGGTCTGAGTCAAACTGCCGTAGCCGGAGGCGGACGCCTCAGATTCAGCAGTGGCCGCATGACCGGAAACATACACGTTGGAGCGGATGTTTTTATTCAGGTTGAAATTCTCGTTGAAATACACGTTCGAGTAGTCATTTCCTAATTTAAAACCGCCGAGTACGCTAGTGGATTCTGAAACTACTTCGACATGGTTCAGGTCAGAGATGATCATGGTTTTTGTCCTTATAATTTAGCGGTTGTTTGAAGCAACCTTGTTTTGTTTCGATGTACCTAATATATCTGGACTAATTAGAGCTGTGTTGCCAATTTGGCAGGTTTGTTTTAAATGAAAATCTCAATATAACTTCATGAAAATATGTTAACTATTGGCTCGCCAACTATAGAAGATATATCTACAAGTCCTGGAGGTATCAACCGGATTTGAGGGACGAACATACTTGCTTCTAGCCCTGGATCAAAGTTGAACAACCCGGTTGATGAGAGTAAGGAGTGCGTCCTGGAATGTCTGCATTTAGACACAAAAACCAGCCTCGTTTTGTACCCTATGAACGAGACTGGAATTAGATTGTAGTATTTGGGTCGATCGATCGCCCTTACAGACAAACGCTGCTCCAGCTCAACAGCATGAATGCACATCGGTTTGTCTTTTGTGAGTCGCAAACACATTATTAGGGGCGATCGCACAACAGTGTTGCCATTTTGGCAGAAAATTCCGAAAAACCCGATCGCAGCCAGTCAACGTTTACAACCGGGTTGTCGCGCGATCGACTAAATTACATTCCCGCAAAATTCAACCACCGTGTCTTCAAGCCTGTAAAAAATCCTTGATTTGGAACATCAACCGCCAACGGCGAGATATTTGAACCTGCGCCGCCGACTTGGGCGACAAAACCTGCGGTATCTGAGTGCAACTCGCTAACAGCCTCAATTGCACAACCACCTCGAACTCCGGCTCGTTTTTCCCTCACGACTTCCACATAATCTAAATCCGCAATTTTGCCCAGCGCCGACTGAGTTTCCGATTTCCTCGTTTGGGTATTTTCCTTGAGCAAGCGGTTAGAAGTGCGGTATGGAATATAGTCGAGAGGGTTGTAACCCGTGCACCGCAAAAGTAAAAAACAAGCCCAAGAATACTTTCCTGACAAAATCGCTGAAATTATCTCATCCAATTGTTCGGGTTTGATTCCAACTTGGGAATGATTGGCAGAATGGTGAAATTGGGAATTCATCGTTTTCTCCTGTTTTGCGTAAATTAATTGACTGTTGACTGATAACTGGAGTGGGAGAGTGGGAGAATTTTGCTTTTTCTCTCTAACTAATGACTCATGACTAATGACTCATGACTAATGACTACTGACAACTGTCAACTGACAACTGTCAACTGACAACTGTCAACTGACAACGAAGAGGGCGGGCACGGGGGCACCGCCCCTACCAACGGTCAACTGACTACAAACTCATGCCACCTTTTTGTAGTTGCTTGAGCGGATCGAGCAAAATGTCAGCTATGCTGCGCTGGCGGATCACAATTTCAGCCGTAGCTGTCTGGCCAGCTTTGAGTTTCCAGGTTTGATTGTTGGCTTTCACCGAATCTCGATCGATACTCACTTCCACCCGGTAAACAATTCCCAATCGCTCGTCTGTTTTGGCATCCGGTGAAATTGATACAACTTTTCCCGGAATCACGCCGTAATTTTGATAGGGAAAAGCATCGAATTTGACTTGTACCGGCATTCCGAGTTTGACAAAACCCGCTTCTCGATTGGGCAAACTCACTTCCAGCACTAGCGGAGCCTGATTCGGAGTCATTTCTGCAATAGTTTGACCCGGTTGCACGACTTCGCCGGTGTTGTGCACGTTGAGCACGGAAATCACTCCGTTGACTGGTGCGTAGAGAAATCTTTGTTTGAGCTTATTTTTGGCTTGAGTGAGCAGAGTTTGGGTTTCAGCAATTTTGGATTTGACTTGATTTAATTCCATTTCCAACTGCTGAACTTTTTGCTCTTTTTCTAACTGCATTTGGCGCGCTGCGGCTTGTTTGCTGGCGGCTTCGGCTTGCAGCCGATCGACTTCTGCGAGTTGTTCTGTTAATTGGCCTTGCATTTTGCCGATCGAGCTGGTGCGATCGCGCACACCTTGCTCGACTTCAAACAACTTTTCCTTAACCTGAGTTGTCTCAGACAGTTGACTCCTGATTTGAGCGGTTTGCTTGTCGCGCAGACTTTGCTCGACATCAAGGGCGCGATCGTCAGC
>JAYUGZ010000118.1:0-2312 GCA_043767465.1 Cyanobacteriota bacterium | reverse complement strand
TCGATAGATCTAAAATTACATTGTTCGGCCCTTCGTCAATACATTTGTCCAGCACTTTTCGGAAGGTAGGTTCCGAAAAGGCATCCAATAAACCAGTGAGGCGGAATAGTTGATAGTTATCTTTAACTTCACGAGTACCTCGAAGGCTCACGGTTAGGGTTAGTGGTTCAGCGATAATAGCCTCCTTAATATTTTACTTAAATTAATTATTTATTCTGATATAGAAGGATACTCTGGATTTATCCCAAATTACGACCATTTTATTAAATTTTTGGGTAAATTTGGATCTTGCAGAGTTGAATGACATTCCCTACACCTTAGCTGCCCGCATTTGGGCGACAAACTTCGCGAATAGATAGTCGGCATCATGTGGCCCAGGACTGGCTTCTGGGTGGTATTGGACGGAAAAACAGGGGAGGGTTTTGTGTTGTAGTCCAGCAATCGTGCGATCGTTTAGATTGAGATGGGTAATCTCGATCTCTGCGCTGAGGGACTCAGGATCGATCGCAAATCCATGATTTTGGCTGGTGATTTCCACTGTGCGCGTCAAACCTGCGGGTTGGTTGAGTCCTCGATGGCCGAATTTGAGTTTAAATGTTTCTGCACCCAATGACAAGCCGAGAATCTGATGTCCCATACAGATGCCGAAAATCGGCTTGTTGGCACCTAATAACTCTTTGGTGGTTTCAATCCCATTAGTTACGGTAGCGGGGTCGCCAGGGCCATTTGAGAGGAAGATCCCATCAGGATCGTGCTTGAGGATGTCTGCGGCGGAGGTATCAGCAGGAACGACGATGACTCTACAGCCGTAGCTAGCTAGGCGGCGGAGAATGTTTCGTTTGACTCCAAAATCTAGGGCGACGACGGTAAATTTCTCGTCAGTAGCGGTAGACGGGGGTTTGAATTCCCACATCGGTTCGCTAGGTTCCGACCACTCGTATACTGTGGGAGTAGTGACTCGATCGACTAGATTCAATCCACTCATATCTGGTGCGGAGCGGACTAGATTTAGCAGCTCGGCAGGATCGAGAATTTCGGTGGAAATCGCTCCATTCATCGCTCCACTCGATCGCAGTTTCCGCGTCAACGCACGAGTATCGATCCCATAAATCCCCGGTACATTGTGATGTTGGAGATAACTGGGGAGGGAAGATGTCGATCGCCAGTTACTCGGACGATAGCAGATATTGCGGGCGATCGCACCCCGCACACTTGGAGATGCTGACTCATCATCCCCAGGATTGATCCCTGTATTACCCAGCTCTGGGTAAGTAAAGACGACAATTTGACCGCTATAACTAGGATCGGTAAGCACTTCCTGATAGCCAGTCATCCCAGTATTGAATACAACTTCTCCAATAGTCGTACCCAAGGCACCAAATGACCAACCAGGATAGGTTGTACCATCTGCCAAAACCATCAGCGCGGGCAAGACAGCAGAAACGGGCATAAGTATTTTAGGGGCGATTAATTGGCGCAGCCATTATACCATGAACAGACAGGTAAATCTCCTCAACCCGATCGTTAGCCAAGCCTACCGTAGGTAATCCCAATGCTAAAATAAAACCTAGAGTATTGAGGCAGTAGATATGGTTGCTCAACTTCCAACAGCCACAAGTAATCGCCAACAAATCGTCACTTGGGAACCGTTACCCCAGGATTTTAAATTGGAGGACAATCCAGTGGAAAATGATGGACAACCATTATTAGCAGGAGCATTGCGGGAAAGCTTAGAATTGAGTGGATTCATCGAGCCGCAAATGCTGATTGTTTCCAATTTTGGATTGTGCGCGACAATTGACGACAAAATTGTTGTCAAAGCTCCCGATTGGTTGTATGTATCTTCGGCGATCGTCCTCGAATCTAGCCGTAGAAGTTATACGCCTTATGCTGAAGGAGATCCACCCACGATCGTCATGGAATTTCTCTCCGATGTGGATGGGAGTGAATATTCCGTTAAACCGACTTTCCCCCCTGGTAAATGGTTCTTTTATGAACAAATTCTCAAAGTACCAATTTACATTATCTTCGATCCAGAAAGTGGATTGTTAGAATTTTATCAACTCGAAAATGAGCATTATAAACTGGTGCTACCATATCCAGATGGAAGACATTGGATTGCCGAAATGAAGCTATTTATCGGTACCTGGCGAGGTAGTAAAGAAGGTCGTTCTGGTTATTGGTTGCGCTGGTGGGATGAGGCGGGAACTATGTTAGGGTGGGCGGTAGAGCAGATCGATCGAGAACGTCAACGTGCAGATCGAGAGCGCGAACAAAAAGAACGATTGATGGCTTATTTGCGATCGCAAGGT
>JAYUGZ010000117.1:0-2313 GCA_043767465.1 Cyanobacteriota bacterium | reverse complement strand
CTACCGTTTTTACCCCGCATAATATTAGCAGGCTTAATATCCCGATGAATCGAACCGCGAGAGTGCACAAAATCGAGAACCTTTAAAATTTCCCGCAGCACCACCATTATTTCAGATTCCGAAAACTTGCTTTTTACAGCTAGTTCTTCCTCCAAATTTTCACCATCAATAAATTCTTGAACCAGATAGAAAAACTGATCGTTTTTACCGCCCTGCAAACTCGGAACAGTCAGCTCAAAAAACGCCAGCAAACTCGGAATTTGCGAATGCTCGTTGCCCAGTTCTTCCAGCACCGCAGCTTCCCGTTCAAACAGAGTTTGAGCGATTTTGAGCTGTGCCGGAGTTAGACTTACCGACGGCTGCAAAAGTTTAGCAACGCACTGCCGCATCGCCGGAGTATAGCGATCTCTGGCCAAAAATGCCGCCCCAAAACCGCCTTGACCTAACAACCTCACGGGCAAATAGCGGCCACTCAAAATCAAGGGCATCCCGCAAGTCGTGCAAAACTTTTGCTGCACTGTTTTTAGCATCGAACTGTCATCGAGATCGGAAAAATAGTTTTGAGGGCGCGGGCAGCCCGGACGAGTGCAGTAAACTTCCATTTTGGTTTGCTAATTGGGAATTGCTAATTGGGAATTGCTAATTGGGAATTGCTAATTGAGAATTGGTCATTGGTCATTGGTCATTGGTCATTGGTCATGGTTTAATTCCTAATTATGCGCGGTTAAACTCTTTGTTATACCAATCCCAGTTTATTTTACCCTCTTTATCTAGTTTTGGTCTTAGGTTTTGGCATCAAAAAAGCTAATTCCCGATTCCCGATTCCCGATTCCCGATTCCCGATTCCCGATTCCGAATTTGCTAATTTTACCAGGGATGATCGAACCAGGTTTTAATCTCTCAACTAACCGCGCACTGTTAACTACCAGCGACCTAAGAAATTAACTTCCCGCCGAGTTGGGAGTTGCTATTTCTATGAGTCCCAAATCGATCGCCGGGGGTTCTTTCTTGTCCTGGATAGTGGAATAAGTAGCAAATGTTGGCAAAATTTCATTGCTGAAAGCCTCTGCTGCTTTAGAACGGTAGCGGTTGGGGTTGTAAATCAGCGACAAAATGCGAGTTACTAAAACTTCGTCCATTTTAGATTTGTGCAAAACGCCCATCAGCAACTCTTTTTCGATCGCCGAAACCGACACAAATGCAGCGCCCAGCCCCGCCTGAACCGCATTTTTAATGGCTTCGATCGAATTTAGCTCCATCTCGATTTTCAGGCGGCGCGTGTCAATGCCACACCGAGTCAGTACCTGATCAATTACCTTGCGGATAGTAGACTGGGAATCCAGGGATATAAACTGCAATTTATAAAGGTCTTCTTTTTGGATACTTTCTTGTTGTACCATCGGGTGAGATGGAGGGAGAATCAAAGCCAGTTCGTCCTCAGCGTAAGGAACAATTTCTAAAGCTTCTACAAGTTCGGTAGGGATTTCTCCGCCCACAATTGCCAAATCGATTTGCCCGTTGGCGACACTCCACGCCGTGCGGCGGGTCGAATGCACGTGAAGCTGTACCGCTACATCCGGGTACTTTTGCCGAAACATCCCGATCATCCGAGGTAGCAAATACGTCCCCGTTGTTTGAGAAGCCCCCACAATCAAAGTACCGCCTTGGAGATTTTGCAAGTCTTCCAGAGCTCGACAAGTTTCTTGACAAAGCGATAAAATTTTCTCGCCGTAACTCAGCAGCAGGTGTCCAGCTTCGGTGAGTTGAGCCCTGCGCCCCCCCCTGTCAAACAGCGGCACGTTCAACTGTCTCTCTAAGTTTTGCACCTGCAAGCTAACTGCTGGCTGGGATACGTAGAGGCTGTCGGCGGCTCGTTTGAAGCTTCCTTCAGAAGCGATCGCCTTGAGAATCCGTAACTGGTCTAAAGTGAAAGGAAGGTCAGACATATATCTAAATTGTCAATTGTCATTTGGTAGTTGTCCGTTGTCCGCTGTCCGGAAAGCAGTCGGCAGCGGGCAGTTGCCAGGAAAGCAGTCGCCAGGAAAAGTGGTCAGGAAAGCAGTTGTCATTTGTCTGCATCTGGGAATTGACCGAGTGCTAATGACTAATGACTGATGACTAATGACTGATGACTGATGACTGATAACCGCTGAATGCTCCCATAGATACTTTGTGACACAATTTGGCCGCGAATCAATAACTTTTCTTAATATTTGCAATGACGATCGACTTAGCGCTTGACTCCCACTTAGTTATTCTCGGACTTTTATTTGGTTTTGCGATCGCCCACAGCGGTTTAGCAGCCCTGCGCCC
>JAYUGZ010000116.1:0-2315 GCA_043767465.1 Cyanobacteriota bacterium | reverse complement strand
TTATCGGAAGAGCCGAGCAAGAGGCTACAGCGCTGGCTTCTGGCGGCGCAAACGGTATCATAGTCGAGAACTTTTTCGACGCTCCTTTTGCCAAAGACTGCGTAGATCCGGCTGTTGTAAGTGCCATGACTCTGGTAGTCGAAAGGCTAACAAATCTCGTAACGCTGCCGATCGGCGTTAACGTACTGCGAAACGACGCCCACAGCGCGATCGCGATCGCCTCCTGCACGGGAGCCCAATTCATCCGCGTCAACGTCCTCAACGGCATCATGGCTACCGACCAAGGCTTAATTGAAGGCCAAGCACACCAGCTACTGCGCTACCGCCGGGAATTGGGCAGCGATGTCAAAATCTTCGCAGACGTGTTAGTCAAGCACGGCCGACCCCTAGGCAGCCCCAACTTGACCACAGCCGTCCAAGAGACGATCGGGCGCGCGTTAGCCGACGCCGTGATCCTGTCCGGCTGGACAACCGGCAGCCCTCCCAATCTCGAAGACTTGGAACTTGCAAGTGCAGCAGCGGCCGGAATTCCAGTTTTCATCGGCAGTGGCGCCTCGTGGGAGAACATTTCTACCCTGATGCAAGCTGCTGATGGCGTAATTGTCTCAAGTTCCCTGAAGCGAAACGGGCGCATCGAGCAGCCGATCGATCCAATCCGCGTCAGTCAGTTTGTCGAAGCCGCCCGTCGTAGCTTGGTAGAAAAAGAGGAAAATAGTCAGGTTAACGGTGCTGGCCATCAAGCATCTGAACTAGGAAAAGTAACAAGTAAAATTGGGAAAGGGTAATTGGTTATTGGGAAATGGTAATTGGTAATTTGTTATTAGTTATTTGTTGCCCTCATAACTAATAACCAACAACCAATAACCAATAACCAACAACCAATAACCAATAACCAACAACCAATAACCAAATCAAAAAAATGATTCGCCGACGTTCAACCCCTTGGATTCATCGCTGGTCTAGGACTGTGATGGCAGCGATCGCTGCCATCGGCGTCGTAGAAACAGCTTATCTGACGATCGCTAAATTCACGACAGGCTCAGTCATTTGTCCCACCAGCGGCTGCGACAAAGTTCTCAACAGTCCCTACGCTACAGTAGGCGGTACTGTGCCTTTAAGTTTGTTAGGCTGTCTGGCTTACCTGAGCATCGCAATTTTGGCATTAGCTCCCAAAGCCGTCAATCCCGACACCAACAAAGGACTGCACTCTCAACTAGAAAACAGAACTTGGCAAGCACTATTTATCATCACCGCTGCGATGGTAATTTTCAGTAGCTATTTAGTGTATTTGATGGCTTTTGAAATTAAGGATCTGTGCATTTACTGCATCACTTCCGCCCTATTTGCGCTGTCGCTGTTTGTGCTGGTGCTCGTCGGGCGCGAGTGGGAAGATATCGGACAGTTGGTGTTTACAGGCATTTTGGTGGCGATGGTGAGCTCGATCGGCGCTTTGGGACTCTACAACAGCGTCAACGCACCTGCTGCTTCCGTCTCTACCCCCGGAATTGTACCTCCTGCCGTCACTACAACCTCCGGGCCCGCACAAATTGCTTTGGCGCGCCACCTCCGACAAATCGGCGCTAAAGAATACGGCGCTTACTGGTGTCCCCATTGTCACGACCAAAAAATGCTGTTCGGCAAAGAAGCAGCCAAAATAATTGATTATTTTGAATGCGATCCCAAGGGCCAAAATTCCCGCGCTGAAATTTGCCAAGCTGCTGCTGCGAATGTTAAAGGTTTCCCGACTTGGGAGATTAAAGGTCAGTTTTATTCGGGGACGCAAACTTTGGATAAACTCGCTGAGTTATCCGGTTACACCGGCCCGCGCAACTTTCAAAACTGACAGAATAGTTGGAAATCTTAGATGGCAGATTTTAGATTGTTAGGCAGTAAATGTCGGTTTTTAACTTACTGGAGCGTTGGCTCGTGCTGCGAAATCAATCTAAAATCTCCCATCTATTTTTAATAAAAAGTTATTAAAATTTAGTGAGATCGTGTCCGGTAAAATCATTGTTATATAATCCAAGGTCTTGTAGGGGCGGGTTCGCCATTATTCTGGCTCTAAAAGCCAAAAGTTTCATAAACCCGCCCCGCCTATACTGCAAATAAATACTAGCAATTTTACACAAAAAGTCCCGGAACCGGGTTGCCGCTTCCAGACTCATTAGACTCCAATTGCACTCGCTCGCTGTTCTTAAAATTATCTGCGTTGATCTGTGTTTATATACCTTGAATCTGCGGTCGATCTATAGCGGTTCTTAAGCGTGGTCAGGTATGCCCTATGCCCTATGCCCTATGCCCTATGCCCTATGCCC
>JAYUGZ010000115.1:0-14723 GCA_043767465.1 Cyanobacteriota bacterium | reverse complement strand
ACTTCTGCACCCCAGCGCAAAGCTTCCTTAAAAGAAGGTGCTCCCACCGGTACAATCATAAACTCTTGAATGTCTACGTTGTTGTCGGCGTGGGAACCACCGTTGATGACGTTCATCAAAGGCACGGGTAAAACGTTAGCTAAAGCCCCACCCAAGTAGCGGTAAAGGGGGAGTCCTAAAGTCTCAGCGGCAGCCTTTGCTGTGGCTAGGGAGACTCCGAGAATGGCATTTGCGCCGAGGTTGGATTTGTTGGGGGAACCGTCTAAGTCAATCATGGTTTGATCGACTAATGCTTGGTCGATCGCATCCATATCAACCAAAGCGGGGGCTATTTTGTGCTCGACGTTAGCAACGGCTTTCAGCACGCCTTTGCCACCGTAGCGTTTTTTGTCATCATCCCGGAGTTCGTGGGCTTCAAAGGAGCCTGTAGACGCGCCGCTGGGGACTTGTGCGAGCCCGACAACACCGTTGGCTAGGTGAACTTCGGCTTCGATGGTGGGGCGGCCGCGGGAGTCGAGGATTTCTCTGGCTTTGATAAATTCGATCGCAGTGTCTAGCATATTAACGATTCCTGACTTAACTCAAGGTTCCATGACAATTAGCATTCAGTTGGTGCTTGGTCACTGAATGCCGACGGGTAATAGAGTACGCGATCCCGATAATTATTGCTGAAGAGTTCAAAATATTTGCGGATTTGGGCAATGCCTTGGTGTCAATAAGCTATGCTTGCTGCATGACAATTGGGGCAATTGTTACAGTAACTTGATTCTTTTAACCGCAGATTAACCAAAATACAGGGGATTTAAGCCCCCATCTTTAGGTGGATTGTTTTTAGGCTGGGGCTTAAATCTCCTGCCTAAAAACTTCGCACTCCGAAGTCAACTATCAACTGTCAACTGTCAACTGTTAAGCAGATTGGTTAATTGGAACCTTTGTTATAGCGGTTCTCAAGCGTGGTGAGGATAGCCCGTAAGCCCTATGCCCACGGAGGCCACGGAGGCCTATGCCCAGTCATACCTCATGTTTCGCTCGAAAGGCTATAACATCACAATGTCAACAAAATCAATCAAATCAGGAGAAATCTAAAATGTTAGAAACAAATCTTGTAGAAATTAAAGCCTTAGCTATCGACTCCGATCCAATTATTCCCGATCCCCCAAACATCAGATTGCTCACTGGGCCATTGCCAAATCCCAGCGATCCCAACTTTTTTGACCTTACCCCCAATAACGATATAGTTCAATTAGCCAACGGAATTCTCCGCAACACTCCCGGAGGTTTGCGGGCCTTAGCAGGCGACGATTTTGTCCGAGGTTCAGGTGGTGCGGAACTGATGAACGGGAACAGCGGCACAGATACTTTAATCGGAGGTTGCGGTAATGATACTATTCGCGGCGGTCAAGATTTTGACATACTTTACGGAGAATGCGGCAACGATGTTCTCAGCGGGAATCAAGGCGATGACTACGCCTATGGAGGCACCGGAAACGATTTTGTCAGAGGCGGTCGAGGTAATGACAATTTAGTAGGAAACAGCGGCAACGATACTCTAATCGGTGATGCTGGAATTGATAAACTTTGGGGAGGAGAAGGTGCAGATTTGTTTGTTCTCCGCAGAGAAGCGGGAGCAACTTCACGGGCAATTGGTTCAGAACAACCGCGTCCAGTTGGCAATTTTAATGTAGATGAAGTACCGGCAGATTTTATTCTGGATTACAATCCAGCACAAGGTGATACAATCGGATTGGCTGGAGGATTGACGCAAAATGATATTGTTTTGACCGAAAGGTTTTTGACAATTGGTGATGCCAGAGATTTCGACAGCAGCGGCCCTTTTCCTCCCGGACAGCCCCGAACTGCTGATTTTAGAGTGGTGAATACTAGGGCGACAGTGATTCGGGAAGCTAGTACCGGAAATATTTTGGGCTTGGTGAAAGATGTGTCGCCTTCTCAACTTCAGTTTACATCTGTAGTGGATAGTACGATCGCCCTAGGTTAACTCAAATCGGTACACATTGCTGCTAATTTGGATAACACGGACGGGCGGGATGCCCATCCCACAACAGCAAGGCTTTCAATCCTCGTTCCCAGGCTCTGCCTGGGAAGGCCTATCAGCGAGGCTCTGCCTCCGGATTCCTGACATGAATTCCACAAACATTAAGATTGCCAAAAATCCGCCACATCATATCCCATTTCACCGAGCATTTGGCGCAGCAAAGGCAAGCTCAAACCGATTACATTTGTGTGACATCCTTCTATTTTTTCCACAAAAAAACCACCTTTACCTTCCAGTGCAAAACATCCAGCACAGCCGAGGGGTTCTCCCGTAGCGACGTAGGCCACAATCTGGCGGAAGCTCACTTGGGCAAAATGAACTTTGGTCACTTGACAGCGAATGAGCGATCGCTCTATTGCCTCATCAAAGTTATCGAATCTAGTATCAATTAAAGCATGACCAGTATAAAGTTCGCCAACTTTACCGCGCATTTTCTGCCAGCGCGAGATTGCTTCTTGAGCATCCTTCGGCTTACCGTGAATTTCCCCATCAATGACCAAAATTGAATCGCAGCCCAACACCAAACACGATTTGGGGTTGGGGATTTTTGGGTGAGAATTAGCGAGCAAGAAACTAGCTACAGTGTCAGCTTTTCCCTCTGCTAAAACCTGCACTAATTTAGTAGCATCTCTCATTTGTATTTGCGCTTCATCAAAGTCGCTGGGGCAAATTACAGCTTGAATGCCGGCACTGTTTAGCAGGCTGCGGCGCGCCGGGGAAGCTGAGGCTAATACAAAAGTTGGAGTTTTCATAATTTATAAGAAGGAAGAAGGAAGAAGGAAGAAGGAAGGAGGAAGAAAGAATAGTTACCTTGTTCCCAGGCTCTGCCTTGGAATACATACCCGGAGGCAGAGCCTCCAATGCCCAATGCCCAATTCCCAATTCCCTAATAAACAGAGAAAGATTTGACGACTTTCTCAAAAGCTTCTTTTACCTTCGGCCAGCGTTCTTCGGTAGTGGAAATGTTCAGCGTAAAAAGTTTACCGCGGCTGATTGCTACGCTGGCTAAGTTGTGTCGTTGTTGAGTTGGCAACTTAACAGCATATTCTAACAGGTAATAGCTTTTCGATCGCGATTCCCGAGCTTCTGCATTGAGTAATTCAGCTTCGCGGCCGGAATCCGTCGGGGCTAACGCATTTTTGCTAAGCTTGTATCCCACATCTGTCGGCGTCCCCAAATCTGCCAGAGTTTTGTTCCCCGCCACTGGACTGATGACCACGCTGACGTTCTCGGTTTGCTGGATCAAATCGCGAAACACAACATCGGGCCCGTTAGCAACTGCGATCGGCAGCCAGCCATTAGGATAGAGAAATTGATAACCATCGCCAGTATCAACATAGCTTTTGAGTCCGACGACTTTAGAGACACAACCAGTCAAGCTGAGGCTTAGAACCACCAGAAGTATTGCCGCAATTCGTTTGAGCATTATTTTTACGGGTAGGGTAAAACTAAAATATTTGATTTTAATTATCTCACCAAACCTAGCCCCTAAAAATAGTTAAGCTATGGATCGCGGTTTGTGTATCGCCCGCGTGCCATAGCCGTACAGTTTAATTTTTAACAAAATCGTTACAGGTGAGTCAGCCAGGTAATCAGTCCGTGCTTGGTGGAAACTTCTAAAGCCAAGAGAGAAACAAAGCCAATCATCGCAAGGCGGCCGTTCAAGCGTTCTGCGTATGGTGTAAAGCCTGTGCGGGCTTCATCGTCGATGTATACTTTGGGTTCGATCGCAAAATTGTTCATTTTGCCGTCGTTGTCGAGCAGTAAGCCTCTGTCAGCCATGTCAGTCTCCTAAGTTGTTTTTGTGTACTGTAAATAAATGTAACAGACTTGTGAAGAGATGTAAAGGATTATGAGTTTTTTTTTTCAAATAGCCTGATCTGACACCAGTTTCAAATAAAAAAGCAACAGTATGCAAGCTCCAAACCCATATAGAATAAGTTATTCCGAATTATTCAATCTAAAATCTCCAATCTAAAATAGTATGACTGTGGACAGTAGACTCTGGGCCCCGGAGGGGGGACGATAGACTTGAGACGCGCAAAAGTTGATCGCGCGAGGTAAATCCGGTCTGGGGGTTTGATGAAAATTGTGGAACGGAGGAAAAGTTTATGCGGGCCAGTCTGGAAATGCGGTGGTTTTATAGCGGTGTGTTGCCAAAATCGATCGGGCAATGGTTTGGCAGCGAGAGTCTCGGCGGGTATCTGTCCCCGCCAGAAGAGCGAGAAGACTTATATTTGTTGATACCGGGCTGCGACTACTTGGGAGTCAAGCTGCGCGGGAAAAATTTACAGGTAAAGTGGCGGCAGGCAGAATTGGGGGCGATGCAGTTTGGCAACCGCTGGGAAGGCAAAGCCGAGAAATGGCTGAAATGGATTTGTGCCGACACGATAGCGCCGCTACCGGCGGATATAATCGCCACTGGAAAGTGGGTGAAGGTGAAGAAAAAGCGAGCCCAGCGTCTTTACCAAGTTTCTGCCCCTGGTGTGCTAATGTCTGTGCCTGTGGAAGCACCAATTCCCCAAGGCTGCATTGTGGAAATTACTCAGTTAAATGTTAACGGCAATCCTTCGTGGACTTTGGGATTTGAAGCCTTTGGTAGCGAAAGTTTTTTGACCGAAAGTCTGCAAACAGTAGCTAATTGGACTAGCAAGAGTTATCAGGCGCAAAAGTTGACAACTGAGGATTCTTCTGGTTATCCGATTTGGCTGGCGGACGATTAATGTCAAATCCGGCTTGAATCATACCGCCTGTATTCTTTAGCCCCTGTTGGGACGAAAGATCGGACGTACGGTTGAAACCGCGTCTACACAAACTTTCATCCACTCCAAGCGGTGTAAAGAAAATAACGCAATTTTAACCGCCCGGTCTTTCTTCTATTCGCCCTCTCCCATTCTCCCCACTTTGCCAGCGGTTCTCAGAATTTGACAAGCTAAAATCGCCGCACCAAACCCGTTATCAATATTCACTACGCCCACACCAGCCGCACAAGAATTAAGCATAGTTAACAGAGGAGCAATCCCGCCAAAACTCGCACCATAACCAACACTTGTCGGCACCGCAATCACCGGACAATCCGCTAAACCCGCAACCACACTCGGCAAAGCACCTTCCATACCAGCAACCGTAATCAAGACATCAGCATCATCAATCACGTGCCGATTATTCAACAAGCGGTGAATGCCAGCAACTCCCACGTCCCACAGACGCCGCACCTGAAAACCGCAAAGTTCCGCCGTAACTGCCGCTTCTTCCGCCACAGGCAAATCCGCCGTTCCTGCACTGATGATAGTCACAGTACCCGGATGCTGCCAAGTTGGGGAATTAGTAGAAATTGCACAAATTCGAGCTTTTTGGTAGTAGCACAAATCGGGTATTTTTTGCTGCAATTTGTCGAAAACGAACGGTTCAATTCGCGTCGCCATCACCACAGGATTTCGCCCGCGCATCGCCTCGATAATTTCCACAATTTGGTCTGGTGTTTTCCCTGGGCCCAAGATGACTTCAGGAAAACCGGTTCTTAAGGTGCGGTGGTGGTCAATTTTGGCAAAATCGCCGACTTGTTCAAAGTCAAAGTGCTTTAATTTGTCCAAAGCTACGGCGGGGCTAACATCGCCGGCCGCAACAGATTCGAGTAACTTCTGTAAAATTTCAGGTTCCATAAATATTGTGAATTGGGAATTGGGAATTGGGAATTGGGAATTGGGAATTGGGAATTGGTAACAGCTAACCCTTCGACGGAGTTTATCCTGAGCGAAGGGTCGAAGGGCTCAGGGCACCGCAAATAACTAATAACTAATAACCAATAACCAATAACAACAGACTATTCTGTAATTTTCAGCTCATACAAATTCCAGAAAGCACCACCGATCGCACTATAGCGAATTCTGGATACGCGATCGCGCACCGCCTCAAAAGTCAGCGGATTCACCATATAAATAAAAGGCACTTGTTCCGCGATAATCCGCTGCGTATCCCCATAAAGCTCCTTGCGCTTCGACTCATCAAGCTCCTGGGAAGCCTTCACATAAAGGTCATCAATTTTTTGTTCCCAGTCGTAGACTTCCCAACCCTTGATCGGCGGTTCTCCGGCTAGCGGGCCCTGGTTGAAACTGTGCAAAGTCCCCTTGACAGACCAAATATTGTAGCCACTGTGCGGTTCACTACCTCCCGTAAAACCGCCGAGGTAAGTATCCCAATTTTTAGTCAAGCGCAGCTTTTCCACATAAGTGTTAAAACTCAGAAACTGCGTATCAATTTGCATCCCCAGTTTACCCAAATCTTGTTTGATTTGGGTTCCCATTTGCTCCCGCACTTTTTTACCCGCAGCCATCAACAAAGTAAACCGCACTTTGTTACCCTCAGTATCCAACAATTCGTCGTTACTATTATACTTGAAACCAGCACTTAAGAGTAACTCTTTAGATTTTTGCGGATCGTAAGTATAAGTTTTCAATCCCTGTTCTGGAGACAAGTAGAACGGATTTTGCGCCGGAATAGGGGAATGCAGTGGCGCGCCAAGTCCGCGATAGATATTGTTAGTCATGGCATCGCGGTTGATGCCATAGGCGATCGCCTGCCGAAACTCCTTACTCGCGAACCAGCGAGACTTAATCGGGTCTACAAACGGCTGATTTTGAGCGTTACGACCCTTATTCAGATTGAAACACACAAACACGCTGCCAGTATCCGGGCCGCCGTTGAATACCGTATATTTGCCACGTTTTTCCTCCCGTTTCAGCAGCGGAAATACCTCCGGCTGCACGTCTAGGGTATCCAAATCGCCCGATCGAAAATTCAGCAATTGATTATCCGTATTTTCGATAATTTGCCAAACAATTTGCTGGATGAAAGGCTGACTGTTTCCCTCAGCATCTTTGCGCCAAAAATACGGATTTCGTTCCAAAACAACCCGCTGATTGGGAGTATAACTTAGCATTCGGTATTGACCGTTACCGACAATTTTTTGAGGATCGGTATCCGTTCCCCAAGTAGACAAGAATTTAAGCTTACCGTTGGCCTCTGTATTGCTGATAGATTCCTGCAAAATATGAGCTGGTAAAATTGGAATTCCCCCAGCATATCTAATAAATGGAGCAAAAGGTTCTGCCACTGAAAATTCTACGCGGCGACTGTCAAGTTTTTTGAGTTTTGGGAATTCGCGACTGATGCCAACTCTCAGAGTATCTTTCAAGCCGCTAGCAATTTTATCGTTAAAATAAATCTTTTCATAGCTGAAGATAATGTCATCAGTTGTCATCGGTTCGCCATCAGACCATTTCAATCCTGCTCGCAGGTTGAAAACAATCTTTTTGCCATCCTTAGAAACTTCCCAGGACTCTGCTAAACCAGGTTCTAGCTTTGATGTCAGGCCGTTTTCGTTGATCAATCCCTCGTACATATAGCCAAAAACGCTGTATGCAGATTGATTTAGCGGGTAGTTGAAGGTAGACGGGCCGCTGGGGGTGGGAACGACGAGTCTGTTTACTAAGTTAGTCGTTAGCGAAGCCCTCGTAGAGGATCGCGCCAGACTGCAAGCTGAGAGACTGATGGCTGCAATTACAGCCAGCAGAACAGCCAGCCAGCGGCGCTTTGAATGTAAAATAGGGAAAATTTTCATAATGATTTACTGTACCACCTGCGTGCAATTATGACTGAGATTGTAGCCAACCGAGAAAATTTTTAGTGACAGAGAAATACTTGGTAATCCCCGCCTCTAGCAAAACATCTTGAACTGCCGGTATGCCAAATTCTTTGAAATTACCGCTGAGAAATACTTTGGTTTCTGCGGAATGCGATCGGGCATGACTGAGGATACAGTGTAGAATCAAATTGTCTGTTGGGTCTTTTTCGATCAAAGTTTCGTTTAAGCTTGCTTCGATAATCTCTGGATTCAATGCAATCATTTCTGCATTTCGCGACATCAGACTTATCGCTTCCCGCAAGCGTGATTTAATTTCACCTACTCGATAGAAATAATAGAGTAATGACTCTTCTAAGTGAAAAGACAGAGATGTGGCGTATTCAGATGTCACATCTCGCTTTGTTTCGCTAACTTGACGACTTAGCTGTTGCCCAAAAGAGTTTTGTCGCTTCAACTCATCCTCTAAAGCTGACAAAGCCTCCATGTAACAAATGCTCGGTATTACCAACTGAACTGATGAGGACAAATCCCTGAGTAACATAATTGCTTCAGCCTCACGCCCTGTAGTAATACTCATCAGAAAGTTGGTCTCGATATATACGATTGCCACCTAATTCCACTCCTGATTTTGTTGTTCCACCTGCGAGTAATGGCAGCAAACCGATGGCTGCTATCTGATCCGATGCTGGCGGAATTTCTGATTTCCAGTTATAATCTAAGTCATGCAGCCACGATTGAATCACCCCCTCAATGGTACTTTCAAAGAGCCATTTACTGCCAAATGTCGGCATATAATAGCGACATATTTCACCAGTATTGAGAGTGCAAACAGGTTCCGATAAATTCACACCATCCCATTTAAAAATCAAAATTTGTTCCGCGTCAATAAACATAGCATAGGGGATGATCGCATTTCTTTCAGACACCTTAGCTAATACAGCTTTCAGCCAATTGATCGCGCGATAGACAATTTTCTGTTTCGCGGCTGCTTCTTGAGCTTGAATAATTTTAACCTCGATTAGCACGACTATGCGATCGTCCTTATCCAACGCGATCACATCCGCGTCTACAGGAAATTGTAACTCCCAGTTGTCAGTGTCCATGATTTCAGGCTTCCTAGCGATTTTGGATTAAACAATTAACTCCACAGTCAATTAAAGATTGTAGAGTTCTATTTTTTGCCCAGCAAAACTACAGCATAGGCTGCAATTCCTTCTTCTCTCCCCACGGGCCCTAACTTTTCGTTGGTAGTAGCTTTGATGCCGATTTGGTCAGGTTTTAATTGTAAGACAGTAGAAAGCCGATCGCGCATTTGCTCAATATGTGGTTTCAGCTTCGGACGTTCAGCCACCACCACCGAATCAATATTGCCAATTTCCCAGCCTTTATCTAATATTAACTGATTGACTTGTGCCAGCAACACTAGACTATCAGCACCTTTCCATTTTGGATCAGTTGGCGGGAAATACAAGCCGATATCTCCTAAACTGAGAGCTCCCAGCATCGCGTCCATGATCGCGTGGGTGAGCACGTCTGCGTCGCTGTGTCCTAATAAGCCTAATTCGTGGGGAATGTGCACGCCGCCGAGGATCAGGGGGCGTTCAGGAACTAAGCAGTGAATGTCGTAGCCGTTACCAATGCGGATGTTCATGTCAAGTAGATGTTTGGGAAATGCAGACAGCAGACAATTATTTCACAGTCTGTGTGGAGATGAGTAAGTTTTTTGGGCGCTTGACTTGTTTTACTTTTGGGCAGATATTGGAGGAATGCGATCTGCTGTTAAAATTACAACTTTCCCATCTTGCCAAACAGCAATAGATTCACCTAATTTGCGATGCTTTTCAATAGCTGCTGCAACGGCAGCTTTCACTCCCGCATCAATCTTTGTAGATAAAAGCTGTCTGGGTTTTGATTCGTTCATTTTATCTTTGATTTATTTGATTCCAGATTTCCCTATTATAGATGATCTGTTCTCCCTCGATACTTCCTTCTGTCACTAACTGAGCAGTTTCGTCAGAGTTGTCATAGATAATCCAATTGTCGCACAGTGGCAAATACAGAGCAATCAAATTTCGCAGTCCTCTGTCATAGCGACGGCGGATGACATCTTCTGGGATAGAATGACCGCCGCTAGCTACCCGTCGGGCTACTCTTGCTACGGCCAGTTCGGGCGATCGCAACCAAAAGTAAATTAAGTTAATTGTATAACCTTTGGTTTTACAACTTCTGATAAAAGCTGCAAAGCTACGGGCTGCTAGAGTAGTCTCAAAAGCAAAATCAGTTCCCGAATTAGATAGGGTTTGCAGTCTTTCTAGCATGATTCGTCCGGCGGTAATCGCTACAGACTCGGGATTGAATGGCGAAAGTGCAGCCGCGATTGCGTCAGCATTGACATATTCAAAACAGTCGAGAAAGTTGGGCAATAAACTCATTGATGCAGTGGTTTTGCCGGAACCGTTAGCGCCACCAATTATGTAAAGATCTGGCATAAATTTAATTATCCATAGTTTCTTTAAATCATCTCAACATTAAAACCATCTGCCTTTCATCTGCGGTCGATCTATCGATTAAATATTTAGGCAATGCAAGTCTAACCAACCCGAATCAAATCCGGATAATAACCCAACAAATCATCGCCCGTCAAACTATCAGTTTCCTGCTGCGGACTCCAAATCACCTCTAAAATTAGCAAATTCTCAGCAGGAGTCGCCGCCGATCGCTCTAACACCGCTTTCAACTTCCCAACATCGCGAATGTTTCCAAACAGCGGTCTGGTGTCCTCTGTCCCAATCAAAAATGTGACTGCAATATACTCTCCAGGATCGCGATCGCCAGCACTGACAGACGGCTGGCGGCGGATGTCGCCGTTAACCATACTCAGAGTTTCCCGACTTAACTTGCTGCGTTCGTGAATCGAGATTTGGTCGAAGATTTGGGTCGCTTCTGCCAAATTTGCAAATATCTGGGAAGTCGCGCAAACGTGAGTCCAGCTTTCTCGATTTCGCAAAACAATCAAAACAGATTCTTGCAAAAATTTGGCTCGACTCTCCGCGCTTTCTAAGTCTGAATTTAGCGTCAATTCATTGAGCTGACTTGGAACATTGCCAGCGGTGGCTAACATGGCAACTTGCAACTTGCTGACTGCAAAGATCGGTTTTTTTGATGCGTCTCCAGCCTTGTTTCGGTAATAGTAAATACAGTAAGCGATTAACGCTACACTCCCTCCCGAAAACAGCAACCAAAACACAAACAATTTCCAATCCTCAGAAGATTCCTCAGTCGCAGCGCTATCCGAGTTATTTTCAGTTGTAACAGGTGCTGAATTGACGGCTGGCTGTTGATTATAACCAGTATTTTGCTGATTATTTCCAGAATTGTAAGGAACCACATAACTCGGTCCTGAATTATAGGTGCGCTCTATAATTACAGTTCTGTTATTTCCAGATTGTTGGGGAATCGGAGCGTTAGGTGCGGCGACAGGTGCAGGTGAAGCTGGCTTTTCAAAAGAGCCGCTGCGAACTCTTCCCCCAGTGTTTCCGCTGGTGCTGGGGTGGCTGGAACTAGAACTAGAAGAACTATCCGATGGACTGTTGCTAGAACGGCTGCGACTAGAACTAGAAGAACTAGAGTGGCTGGAACTAGAAGAACTCGATCGCCCGCCACTACTTCTGCCGCCACTTCCGCCACTGCTTTTCGCGAAAGCTTCCCGGTTAACATTTAACCATTTGCCGCCGCCCTCAGCAGTTAAATTTACCGTAACTTCACCCGCGAGCAAAAAGCCGATCGCCCAACAGCACAAAAGTTGATTTTTTAGCATAAATTTCTCTGGGAAAAATACAGTGTTAAATCAAGAAAGTCAACAGCCCACAGTTAATTAATCCGCTAGCAAATCCGGGCGGCGCGATCGAGTTCTTTCAATTTGCTGTTGCTTGCGCCAGCGAGCAATTTCTGCGTGATTACCAGACAGCAACACGTCGGGAACCTTCAATCCCCGAAAATCTGCAGGCCGAGTGTACTGCGGATAATCCAAAAGCCCGTCCTCAAAACTCTCAAACTTCAGCGAATCTTCCTTCGCCACAGTTCCGCGCAGCAATCGCAAAACCCCATTAATCAGAGCCAAAGCCGGAATTTCGCCCCCGGTGAGCACAAAATCGCCCAGAGACACCTCGCGAGTCACCAAGTGCAGCACTCGATCGTCCACACCCTCATAATGACCACAAATCAACACCAACTGATCGCGATCGGTGGCGAACTCCCGAAACATCGGCTGCTGCATCGGTTCCCCCTGCGGAGTCAGCAAAATCACCTCCCGCCGCGGCAAAACCGGCAGCGATTCCACCGCAGCAAAAATTGGTTCCGGCTTCATCAGCATCCCGACTCCGCCACCATAAGGCTCGTCATCGACTCGCTGGTGCTTGTCTGTGGTAAAATGGCGGGGATTGACAAAATTCACCTCAGCAATTTTTTTAGCTAAGGCTTTGCCCATCAGTCCCGATGCTAGGGGAGCCAGGAAAAATTCTGGAAATAGCGTCACAACGTCAAATCGCACAATAATTGAAACTTATTGATACATCACCTCTAGTTTGACTCTTAGAGGGATATCCGTTTTCAGTAATTGCATTATTATTTATAATTTCTTATAATTTGTGAGCAATTTTGCAAGTAAAATCCTCTTCCTTTGTCTGCTGGCCGGTTTTGTTGTACAAAAACAATCTGTTCTTACGCCAGTGGCTGCGAGTAAACTTGCTCAAATAACTGCGGTTCGGGCGATCGGCGCTAGCACTTCCCTCGCACGAAAAAATATTCACCCTTAAAAAGCCCCATTTTACCCACAGCCACGGCAAAATTGAATTTCACATCCCACAGAGGAAGACACACCATGCAGCAGTTGACATCTCAAGCCCTCGAACACAATATTCCCCAGCGCACAAAAACCTCGATTATGGTCATCGGGGGAGCCGAAGACAAAGTTCACGGGCGAGAGATTCTGAATACCTTTTTTTGCCGTGCTGGGGGTACAAACGCTCGGCTGGCGATCGTCCCCTGCGCTTCCCGAGATCCCGAAGGAATTAGCAACCGCTACCGCACCATATTTGACGAAATGGGCGTTAGCGCCGTCAAAGTCATTGACATCCGCGAACGCGAACAAGGCGAAAACCCCGTCTGGAAAGATTATTTAGAAGACTGTACGGGCGTATTCATCACAGGTGGCGATCAACTGCGGCTCTGTGGGCTGCTGGCGGACACCCCGCTGATGGAAAAAATTCGCGAATATACTCTCTCGGGCAAGATTACCCTCGCCGGCACCAGCGCGGGTGCTGCGGTGATGGGATATCACATGATTGCAGGCGGCGGGAGCGGCGCATCACCGAACCGCTCTTTAGTAGACATGGCAAACGGATTGAACATTATTCCGAATATCATCGTAGACCAGCATTTTCACAACCGTAACCGCATGGCTCGCTTGCTGTCGGCTGTGGCTTGTCATCCCGATCGCCTCGCTATTGGTATTGATGAAGACACCTGCGCCTTATTTGAGGGAGACGATACGATAAAGGTTTTAGGTAAAGGCACTGTGACTATTGTTGATTCTAGGGACAACTTTTATACCAATGAATCTCAAATAGCAGCGACAGAACCGTTAAGTCTGTTCAATATGCGCTTGCACGTTCTGTGTCACGGAGATTGCTACAATATGCCCCTAGGCAAACCAATGCCATCGTTAGCGTGTGCCGAGTCTGGCTGGCCCTCAGAATGCCGTACAGCAAACTGATGTAGAACATCTCTTGTCATTGATTCGGCAGAAAATCGGAGGGCGGCATTCCGGCCGAATCATGGATATCACAAAAGGAGAGATTTTTAACCAGCAGGGGGCTGACGCCATTCGGCAGAAGCACAGAAAATTTACCTTCTGCCTTGTAATTCTTTTTAGCTGATCGCTAGAGCATGAATTTTCTTTCGCTGGCGGCCCATAACTGGAAATTCAATGCCAAACTGTTCGCAGCGAACAGTCGATCGAGCAATCTAGCTCCAAATTGAATAAATGCTGCAATTACCTATAAGATTTAGCGACCCATACCCCATCTTACTGTCATGAAAATACTTAAAATTCAGACGTTACGCGGCCCCAACTACTGGAGCATCAGACGCCACAAACTCGTCCTCATGCGTCTGGATTTAGAAGAATTGGCAGATAAAACCACAGCGCAAATTCCTGGATTCTACGAAGGATTGACCGCCGCGCTGCCGAGTTTGAACGAGCATTATTGTTCTCCCGGCCATCGCGGAGGCTTCCTGCAACGTGTCAGAGAAGGCACAATGATGGGACACGTAATCGAACACGTAGCCCTAGAACTTCAGCAAATGGCAGGAATGCCGGTCGGGTTCGGTCGTACCCGCGAGACGGCCACACCAGGTACTTACCAAGTAGTAATAGAGTATCAAAACGAACAAGCAGGTCGCTACGCAACTCGGGCGGGCGTGCGGATGTGCCAGAGCATTGCCGATACTGGCAGTTATCCAGCAGCAGAATTAGTCCAAGATTTGAGAGACCTCAAAGAGTTTGCTTTGTCAGCAGCCCTCGGGCCAAGCACGGAAACACTGATCAAGGAAGCAGAATCTCGCGGTATTCCCTGGATAGCGTTGAATGCCAGATTTATGATTCAACTCGGCTACGGAGTTCACCAAAAGCGGATTCAGGCAACTCTCAGCAACCACACGGGAGTTTTGGGGGTAGAACTAGCCTGCGACAAGGAAGGTACTAAAAATATCCTGGGCGCTGCGGGCGTGCCGGTTCCCAGAGGGACGGTGATTCATTATATGGACGAACTGCGCGGGGCGATCGAAGATGTGGGCGGTTTTCCGATCGTCCTTAAACCGCTAGACGGCAACCACGGGCGCGGAATTACGATCGACATCAACTCCTGGGAAGTAGCAGACGAAGCCTACGACTTAGCCAGCGCAGCATCGAAAACCAAAAGCGTGATTGTCGAGCGCTATTACACCGGCCGCGACCACAGAGTA
>JAYUGZ010000114.1:0-2322 GCA_043767465.1 Cyanobacteriota bacterium | reverse complement strand
TGGTCAGCGGTGGCGTAGCGTCCGTCTGCTTCCGTGCTCAAACGCGCAAGTTGGCGCAGCATATAACTTTTTTTTAGGTAAAAAGATGTACAAGTTACAACATATCAAGTTTTAACTTAATTGGCGCCTCGTTCCCCATCCGCGATTTATCAGAAAACTGGGTTGAAAACCTCGTCCTTATAGGACGGCTTTAATTATAAATCTTTGTTGCAATCTAGTCAATCTTGTCCTGAAAGATATAGGATCAGGTGGGAGGTCAAGCCATGCTAGTTTTTGAGTTTAAAGCCTACGGGAATAAGAGTCAGTTCACAGCAGTAGATGAAGCAATTCGTACAGCTCAATTTGTCCGCAATAGTTGTTTACGCTATTGGATGGAGAACAGAAAAATAGATAAGTACGACTTAAACAAATATTGTGCTGTACTGGCGAGTGAATTTCCGTTTGCCGACGAACTTAACTCTCAAGCAAGACAAGCCAGTGCTGAACGAGCCTGGTCTGCTATCTCCCGATTCTATGATAACTGCAAAAAAGGGATTCCCGGTAAAAAAGGATATCCTCAATTCCAGAAAGATTGTCGTTCAGTTGAGTATAAATTAACTGGATGGAAACTAGCAGAAAATCGGAAGTCGATTAAGTTTACCGACAAAAAGGGAATTGGCAAGCTCAAGTTCAAAGGAACACGGGATTTACATTTCTACCAAATTAACCAAATTAAACGGGTGAGATTGGTGAAACGGGCATCGGGCATATATGTTCAGTTTTGTGTTGATGTTGACCGAAAAGAAAACATATTAGAACCGAATAGTAATAACATCGGCTTAGACGTTGGCTTGAAGGAATATTACACCGATTCTAATGGAGTAATGGTTGAAAACCCCAAGTTCCTCCGAAAAGGCGAAAAAGTTCTTAAGCGTTGTCACCGTCGAACATCAAGAAAAGTAAAAGGTTCAAAGAACAGAGGCAAAGCCAAACAGATTTTAGGAAAACGCCACCTCAAAATAAGTAGGCAACGTAAAGATCATGCAATCAAACTTGCACGGTGCGTAGTTCAGTCTAACGACTTGATAGCTTACGAAGATTTGAGAATTAAAAATATGGTGAAAAATCATTGTTTGGCTAAGTCGATTAATGACGCATCTTGGTATCAGTTTCGTGTCTGGCTTGAATATTTTGCTCAAGTATTTGAGAAAGTAACTGTTGCGGTAAATCCGCAATATACCAGCCAAGAATGCTCTAGCTGCGGTGCAATTGTCAAGAAAACGCTATCTACCAGAACACACGTTTGTCAATGTGGTTGTGTCATAGATAGAGATTTCAATGCAGCTAGAAATATCCTAAGTCGGGGATTGGCTACCGTAGGGCATACGGGAAGCTTTGCATTAAATGCAAGCAACGCTTTGGGAGATGAGTCCTCTACTTTTACTGGAGAAATCCTGCATCAGCAAGTCATGTCGTAGATCAAAGAATCCCCGTGCGTTCACGCCGGGGAGTGTCAATACCTCAGAGTAGTTCAAGCTTCTTTAGTCCGAACTAAATATTGTCCTACTTGGAAACGGGTATCATTAAGCTGAGTGACGATCGAGCGAGTGATCAACTTTCCCGATTCCACAACTACTTCACCCGTAATTGGGTGTAACAAATTTTGCTGAGCTCGGCGGCCGATCAGAGCTTCCACATTTTCAATAGCATTAATGTACATCCCCGCAGGCAACTGTACAACCACACCCTCGCCCATAATTTGAGCCTGACAAGCAAGTCGCGAATTTGGTGCCGCTGTAGTAATGACTTCCAGCGTCCTCCTTTCGCGGCGGTTCATGTCAGACAAGCCTTCCATGCCCTCTTTGATGTAAACGTGGCAGGTAGCGCACATTCCCCGCCCCCCGCATTCCTTGAGAACGTCTAAGTCTTTGGAAAGTAAAGCAGACAGAATGTTCGATCGGGTTTCCACTGCCATTTCTTCGGCAATCGGATCTAGTCTAATAATTTTAACCATATTGATTTTAGATCCTGTCAAGTTCAGTATTTAGCAAGCGCGATCGAGATATTCAAAGCTAAAACAATTTTGGCAACACCCAAAAACGTTAAGATGGCTTGACAGCATTAGCTTCCGGCTCTATGACCCAGATTGCATAACCACTAGCTGTTTTGGTAATCGCTGTTGAGTCGCCCCTATTCCCCAGCTTAGCTACGATGGTTAAAACCTTAGACGCTTCCTGGACGGCTTTGAAAAAACTGTAATACTCGCGATCGACTAAAATAGCAGCCACAGGTAGTTCCAGATCCGGCACCCGAATCCGGCAAGATTGATACTGACTCCGAAAC
>JAYUGZ010000113.1:0-2329 GCA_043767465.1 Cyanobacteriota bacterium | reverse complement strand
TGAGAACTGCTACTGTACCACAAAAAGTCAAAGATAGAGCAGAAGTAATTAGATTAAATGCACATGGCTGGTACGATGAAAAAATAGCTGCTCATTTTGACTCGACTCCACAAACAGTGAGAGAGGTTTTACATAAATGGTCGCATCTAGGTATGGAAGGGCTTTGGGAATTGCCTGGTGGAGGCGGAAAACCCAACTGGAAAGAGGAAGACATAGAGTTTTTAGCAGAATGCCTCAAAAAAGAATCACGTACATATATAGCCTTTCTCATAAAGATTCGCGGACGCGAACGGCATAGGGCTATGGGCATAGGGCTATGGGCTATCCTGACCACGCTTGAGAACCGCTATAACAGTCTTCAATTGGCCCAGAAATTAGAAAAAGAACGTTCTGTAAAACTCAGTCCAGACCGATTAAGACGATACTAAAAAAAAGGGTTTATTTGGAAACGAACCAGAAAAAGTCATAAAGGAAAACAAGACCCCAGATTACAAGAAACGAAGCAATCCGACTTAGATATGTTGCAATTAGAGGCAACGGCGGGAGAAATTGACTTAAAATATTTAGATGAATCAGGGTTTTGTCCGTGGAGTGAGCCGGGTTATACTTATTACCAAATAGGTGAGCAAAAACGGTTGGAACAAACGAAACGGCGTGGTCGCAGACTAAGTATTGTCGGACTTCTTCAACAGGGAATCAGTCTTGTTTACGGTAAGCGTAATTGGGGTGTCGATCGAAAAGCTTATATCAAAATGATGGAGGGAGAAGCCCAGGAAGCCACGGAGATTGGACGACCCAGAGTAATCGTACAAGACAACGGCCCAATACACCGATGCAAAGAAGTCCAAAAGTTATGGCCGCATTGGGAAAATCAAGGTTTATATATCTTCTTTTTGCCCAATTATTGTTCGGAAATAAACCCAATTGAATTGGAGTGGCAACACATTAAAAAAGATGAATTGGCTTTCCAAATGTTTGATGATGAGTTAGATCTCGCCTACGCCGTAATTCATGGAGTAGAAGTTAGAGGACAAAGGGGAAACTATACTACACAACGTCTTAAGTTTAACTCCAATTAGGTAACTTAATGTTTTGTTACATAAATAGATTGTTTCCCGCCTACCTACTTACTTAACGAAAGTTTGAGGGCTGAGATTGCGCTGTTTGTAAGCACAGAAGCGATGGCTTTAAATCGAGGCGAACGCCCCGGCTGACGCCTACGAACAGTTCTGTTACCGCCAAGGAGCTTTGTTTCTGTGGCTTGTATTTTGCCAGAGTTGCGTCAAAATTGTTGCTGGCAATATCAAGCTCTATCTGGCGGGCTTTGATTTCAGCAGCTTTGCGATTAATGTTAGTTTCGGGCAGCCCGATGTAAAGCCAAAAGCGCTTGCCTTGCCACGACCAGGCTAAGCGGAGTCGTAGGCGTAAGCCGGGGCGTAGCCATCGCGAAAAACCTCAACTCTTACAGTTCCCTTAGCCACTGTTTCTCCTTTAAAGCAAAGCTCGATTCCACCAGTCCAAAAACTGTAACCCTGACTGGATATGCGTATCGCTGTTTTATCGCAAAACTTGTCAGGGCTTGTCATATTCTGTCACCCCTAATTGAGAATGTCAAATGCAGGCAAATAACTGTAGAAATGACAAAACCTCCTCATAGAGAAGGTTTTGTCTATCGGAGCGGCGGGATTTGAACCCACGACCCCTACTACCCCAAAGTAGTGCGCTACCAAGCTGCGCTACGCCCCGACAGCTTTAATATCTTAACATGGAATTCCTGAAAAAGTCAAAAAACTTTTAAAACTTTTGCAGCCTGCACCAAACCGGACGCCGCAGCCGCTGGCCAAAAACCTTCACCGCGACGGCCAGCATTCAAGATTAACTGCACGCTGTAAGCTTCGGGATAGCCTTCTACCTGCACCCACAGCCACTCAGTTTCAGCTTCAATGGCGATTTTTTCCTCGTCCATGAGCTCCGAGGCCATTTGACTGATTGTGGCGGCCAATTGTCCCAGCAACCGGCAAAAATCGTTTAACTCGGCCTCCGTGAGTTCGATCGCCCAACCATCCCCAGCCACCAAACCCTGAAACTCCCGGGCCTCGGGACTCCATCCCAAACGCCAGCCCACACCCGTCTTAATTACACGTTCCATCAAGCGATTTTGGATTTTAGATTGATTAGCTGATTGGCTGATTTTAGAACTTACCTGCTGCTGTCGAGAAACCGGGTTTTTCCTGAAATACTTGGCTGCACCCGGCAGATCTGCCAAAAACCAGGTTTCTATGCCTCGTCGAAGCTTACCAGAAAGAATTGGTTTAAAGCCTCCACCCTT
>JAYUGZ010000112.1:0-14830 GCA_043767465.1 Cyanobacteriota bacterium | reverse complement strand
GATAACAAATAACAAATAACAAATAACAAATAACAAATAACAAATAACAAATAACAAATAACAAATAACAAATAACAAAAAATAAACTGAACCTAGAAAATTCAAGAAAAAAATGGCAACAATTCAACAGCAAAAAATTCGGATTCGCCTCAAAGCTTTCGATCGCCGAATTTTAGACGCATCTTGCGAAAAAATTGTAGAGACAGCAAATCGGACAGCAGCCACCGCGATCGGCCCGATTCCCCTACCGACAAAACGACGGATTTACTGCTTGTTGCGATCGCCCCACGTTGACAAAGATTCTCGCGAACACTTTGAAACCCGCACGCACCGCCGCATCATCGACATTCATCAGCCTTCTGCTAAAACAATTGACGCTTTGATGAAACTGGATTTGCCAGCCGGCGTAGATATCGAAGTCAAGCTGTAGACTGACGCATCTCAAACGCAGAAAGAAGGAACAATGTATTTTTCCATTGCTCCTTCTTTTTGCTGAAAGTGCGATCGACAATAATCATCAGTCAGTAGTCAGCTCGCCCTGAGCGTAGCCGAAGGGTAGTCAGTAGTCATTAGTTAGTGGTTTGTAAGTAAATCGCTCCTATTAAACGTAAAAAATTATCAATCAGCGACCATCAAACAAATCGTCATTGTAAAGTGGCTTTAATAGCCTGTAACATAGTTATTTAAGCAAAAACAAAATTTTTGTCATTTTGAAGGTATGACGGCTTGTTAAAGCTGGTAGCAGTTGCTGAGAGCATTGGCGATCGCCCGCGCCGCATTTCCCCCGATCGCTCCCGCCCCGGAATTACTCAAATCAGTTAAAGTAAGAAAAAGAAGCGCAAGTACCCTCACATTCGAGCGATAATGGCATCCTCTTCCTCCTCCGCAGTTCGCGAACTCCCCTTATTTCCGTTGCCGGAAGTGGTTCTATTTCCAGGTAGACCGCTGCCGCTGCAAATCTTCGAGTTTCGCTATCGAATTATGATGAATACGATTCTGGAGGGCGATCGCCGTTTCGGTGTGCTCATGTGGGACCCGAACCAAAACAAAGTCTCTGCCGTTGGCTGTTGCGCCGAAGTCATTCACTGTCAGCGCCTCCCGGACGATCGCATGAAAATCATGACTCTCGGACAGCAACGGTTCCGAGTCCTCGATGCCGTTCGGGAAAAACCGTATTTAGTCGGTTTAGTAGAATGGATTGAAGACGAACCGCCAGAAAAAGACCTCCGATCTTTGGGTAAAGAAGTCGAACAACTGCTGAGAGATGTAGTTCGCCTTTCCAGCAAATTGATGGATCAGCCGATCGACCTACCGGATGACATTCCCAGTTTGCCCACAGAACTGTCCTACTGGGTAGCCAGCTACCTCTACGGTGCAGCGACAGAACAGCAAACTCTTTTAGAATTGCAAGATACAGCAGCGAGATTGGAACGCGAAACTGAGATTTTGACTTCTACTCGCAATCACTTGGCAGCAAGGACTGTACTGAAAGATACGCTCCAGTAGCGAATTGGCGCAGGCAAAAAGTACGATCGGTTTTGCCTGCACTGAAGCCAGAATTAGACACAAATCATACCATTTTCGATTTTCGATTTTCGCATTGGAGATTAAATAATTGAGAATTAATAGACCTTTTACAAAAATATCTAGGAACGGGCAAGATGCCCGTTCCACAAAAATAAATTTTTCTGTGGAACGGGCAAGATGCCCGTTCCACAATTAGATGCTTGTGTCACAAAATATCGACCAACCGAAACCATACGATGCAGTTAGAGGCGGTCAAGTGCCACCTCCTGTGGGCGGTGTGGTACTCGGCGGACTAGCCGGAGTTAAACACCGACTGTCTAGTTCTGTCAGCGAACATCGCATTGCCGCCCTCAAGGAAGCTTTGAATTACGGCGATGCAGGCTTAAAAATAGCGATCGAGATTTGTCAAAGCGAAACAGGGCCAGTGCAGCGCGCGGCCTGCGATTTGCTACGAGAAAGGCTGAGTGCGATCGCCCGCGAAAGATTACAGGCCTTTGTACCTGCAAGTTTAGATTCCGAAACTGGGGCAGACAAAACTCAAAAAATATTAGAGAACTCCCCCGGTGCAGTCTCAGCCAAAACTAGCGATCGACAATTGGCAGAAGCACAGTTAATATTTGAGACAATTATGCAGCAGATGCAACCAAATTTGTTGCTGTTAGAAGCATTGGTAGCCTCTGTAGAACGCCAAGAATTTACCAGCGAACTGATGAATTTTTGGGATTTGTTAATCTCAGAAATTCAGGAACCTCTCAAGCAACTGCGTCAGGCTGTTGGCAGCGCGATTTCCGCCCAACTCCGGATTCAGTGGCAGTACAATCAAGCTGAATCTCAAGCCAATCAGTGGCAGCAGCGAGCTTTGCTAGCTCTTGAGAAAGGAGACGAAAACTTGGTGCGACACGCCTGGGTTCGCAAACAGATCGAGTTGGATAAGGTAGCAGAAGTAAAAATTGATTTAGACGACCAAACTGTGCGAGTAGAAACTCTCAACCGCAACTTGTTAGCTTTGGAAAGTAAGATTACTGAAGCTAATTCTAAGAAAGAGATCCTCAAGATGCAGGTTCATTTTGCTAAGGTACAGGAGCAAATTAACTGCACTTTTAGCCAAATGAATAATATATTTTTCCGTCCTTAGTTGTCGAATTATGCGCGTATATATTGCGTGATTTCATAGTTGTCTGATGCAAAACTGAATCGCTCCGCTTAAATTTGTTGCCTTATCAAATTTAGCGCCTTCGCGGTTAGCACCGCACAAAAATGCCCCGCTCAAATTAGCACCGCGCAAGTCAGCTTCTCTCAAATCGGCGTCCTGAAGGTTACTTTCAGACAAAAATGCTCCTCTCAAGTTGGCTCTTCTAAGACTTGCTCCCCGCAGTTTTACCTCACTGAGATTTGCTCCTTCGAGATTGGCTTCATCCAAGCAAGCATCTATGAGGTTCGCTTCCATTAAGTTGGCTTTATGCAAGTTTGCCCCGGTTAAGTTGACACCAATCATTTTCGTGTCTCCCAAGTTGGCATTTTCCAGGTTTGCATTAATCAGGTCAGCCCCTGTTAATCTGGCACGAGTTAGCTTTGATCCCCTGAGATCCGCCCCATTCAGATCCGCCATCAGCAGACAAGCACTATCAAGGTTTGCACCAATTAAGTTAGCCCCACTTAGGTATGCAGAAGCTAGAACGATGTCTTTCAAATTGGCACAGGCGAGACAAATATGAATTAGGAAAGCTTTTGACAGGGAAGCGCCTATCAAATTGGCTTCATGAAAATCTCTTTCTCCGGCTGCGTATCGCTTGAGAAGTTCATCAGCATTCATCTCGCTAGCCCCCTAAGTATTAATTACAATCATACTACTGACAGTACACTGTAGCAACCAAAGATTTTTAAAGTTTCCGTGTGGTTTTTTAACTCTTCTAGTGCCGATCGCACTAATGTAGAACAAGCATCCGCTTCCACGTCCATAAAGAAAATATATTCTCCGAGCGATCGCTTAGTCGGCCGAGATTCAATGCGACTTAAATTAATACCGCGACTGGCAAATACTTGTAAAGGTTTTACCAGTGTTCCCGGCATATTGGCAGGTACGCTAAAAGCTAGTGACGTATGGGTGCAATTGGACGGTGAAGCATCCAGGATCAATGTAGCAGCAGATTTGGTGATGGATTTGATCGATGATTCATCGGCGGCTTCTGGGTTGCCAATTTCTCCTGCATCCGGGCCGAGTATCCAAAATCGAGTGTAATTGTCGGGATAATCATTAATCGGGCTCGCTAGCACGGGCAATTTGTAGAGTTCGGCGGCTCTGGGCGAAGAGATGGCCGCGATGCTGCTATCTTCCAGGTACTGCAAGGCTTCCGTGGTTGAATTCGCCGGAATCAATTGAGCCGCTGGGATAAACTTGCTCAACCACAACTGACACTGAGCGAGGGCTTGCGGGTGAGAGTAAACTTTTTGAATCTCGTTAAAACTTTGAGCATTTGACAGCAGCGCGTGGGAAATCGGCAACACCAGGGCGTGTTTAATTCGCAGTGCATCCAGTCGCCACAGGGTATCTAGGGTAACAGTCACGCTACCTTCGATCGAATTTTCCACCGGCACAATTGAAAAGTCAACCAGCCCAGAGGCAGATGCCTCTAGTGCCTGAGAAATGGTGGAATAAGGACACAGGGTGCATTCGGAGTTAGTTTCTTGGCTCAGCCACTTGACATAAGACAGAGCGGCTGTTTCTGCATTAGTACCTCTAGGGCCGAGATGTGCGATCCTCGAAGAGGGCTTCGCTAACGAAATTTTCATAATAATCGGCAATTTTGCGTTACAAATGTTTGCTTTACTCTCATCAGGCAGCAAGTATGATGAAAAAATTAGCCTCAGTCCAGAAAGGTTTGATCCGTTATTTCTCGGATGACATTGCGGGAGTGCGTGAGTTAAGGCGCGACTGATATCGCCTTAAAAAAGTTATAGTTTATTAAGATATGCTTACAAATCCTATATATTGATATCCTCTCATGTATATCAGCTTTAATGCTTCCCAATCCGTAGAGATCGCCGTACCAGATGAACGGGTTCCCATTCAACATTATCTGCGCCAGCCGAGGCGACTGGTAAACGCCCTAGTCGATCGCACTCGCACAGAGCAGTTAAGCGATGACTGTTTCCGCCTGAAAATGCGCCCGCTACAATTTATGATGCTGAGCATTCAACCCACAGTAGACATGAGGGTGTGGGCGCAGTCGGACGGCACGATCAATTTGGAGTCCGTTGCTTGCGAAATTCTCGGTGTGGGTTATATAAACGATCGCTTTGCTCTCAATCTCAAAGGACAGCTTGCGCCACACCAAACCAGCGGGGTAACGTACTTGAAGGGAAAAGCCGATTTGGAAGTGCAAGTAGAGTTACCGCCGCCGTTTTGGCTGACGCCCAAACCAATTTTAGAAGCAACGGGCAACGGTTTGCTCAAAAGCGTGCTCAAAAGCGTCAAACAGCGGTTGATGTACCAGTTGCTGTTAGATTACCGCCGCTGGGCAAGCAGTGAAACAGAGGTAATATCGAGCGATATCCCCCAAATCTTATCTCTAGAAGGCTAAATTGGTAGTATAGAAGCTGTTAATTAATTTAGAGACCTATGCGGGCAAAAATCAGCTTAATTGCCCAGCGATCGGTCACGCCATCGAATAGTACACCCTGAACTGTGTTGGAGTTAGCCTGCCGGGATTATAGATAGGGGTCGGTCAGTCAAGATCGATGTGAGTCAGCGCTCCCTCTTCGTCGTCTTCGATGATTCCCCCAGCCAGAGACCAAGCAGTTGATTTGTCTTTTGAAACTTCGTCCTTTTGGTCGGCGAGTTCGCGCTGCGGCGACCTGGTTATTTTGCCCGTTTGCACATTCGTCGCGCCCACCCGAATCCGGATTTTTGGCCCGGAATTGCCTAAGCGAATGGTCATCCCGTCCGCGACTGACACCTGAGCGATCGGTCTATCATCTACATAAGTGCCGTTAGCACCAAAATTAATAATTTCCCAGCCATAAGGGTGATTCCACAGTTCTACGTGGTGGCGGGAAACTACAGCGCTGTAAATAATTACATCATTGTCGTTCGATCGACCGATCCGCACCACAGATTCCGATTCAAAACACCAACTTTGAACCGGGACAGACTGGATAGGATGTAGCAGAGTTAAAGTAATCACGAATATTTTGACACTCCACCGCAAGACAGAAACAGGGATGATTCAAGAGCAAATTTTTGGGATAAAACCGCAAAAAAATTGATGCTTAAAGGCGTTGTCAGTGCCCCGCTACTCCCTCGCCCTACAGAAGTTAACCAATTATTAATGCCGGAGTTTCTAGATAAAATACGAGTTGGTTGTATCAAACAGCATAGGTCTTTTGAAGTTGCTAACATTTTCCTTATTGATTCGATACTTTTAAAATACAATGCTTTGAGCAGCACTGAAATTTGTCACAGACAAAGTTTCTATGTCGTGTACTCCTAACCGATCGACCTTGCAGGAGCGTGCCGCCCCAAAAATGCGATCGGCAAGTAGTCGCTTTCTCGATTCCCAAGGCCGCACTTTAGAACAAATCCGACTCTGGGGGCTCCGGGGCCGCCGAGGGCGGTGCAGAGTCATGCCTTTGTCGCTGCTTCAACTCAGCAACTTTTTCTTGAGCTACATCCCTGACTTCTAGAGCTTTATCTTGGAGTTTTTGGGCCAGACTTTGAGCGTTGCGCTTGACGCCGGCCGCATTTTTGAAAGTTCTGTCGAAATCTTCGTGCAAAAACTCTGCTACCTGACCGACTTTTTTGTGAAGTCCCTCCGCGTACTGCACGGGTTCTGATACAGCAGCCTCAGAGACGATCGCCCGCTTGCTGCCGAGGGTCGAAATAGCTGCCACCGGCAGCAAGTAAATCCCGTCTAAAACACCGCGCCAGCCGCTCGAAGAAAACAGGTAGCTGAGCACTGAACCGGTGCGGGCATCAAATAGGTAGTCAACCACAGTACCTGCTTTATTTCCGGCGTCGGTGAGCACTTCCAGCCCGATCGGACAAACAGCTTGTTCCGGCTGAGGCAATGGGGGCAGTTCCGGGTTAATGGTGACAAAAACATTTTCGCCCACCGTATCAACTTGCGTCCAAGCGAACCAGGTTTTTTTGCTGCCCAAAAGTCCCGACTTGCAAGTAAAGCCGATCGCCCGCTGCGAGTGAGAATCGAGCCACAGCCGATCTACCCTGCCGACCTCTTCCGCGGTTCTGCGGTCGATCGTGCGGCGGCCTTGCAGTTCGCTGCGCTTAACAATCTGTGGTTGTGAGGTACTCATAAATAAACTCCTGAGTGCGATCTTTGAAAAATGTCGATCGTTCAAAAATGCCGATTTAATATTCTTCTTCCGAATAATGGCGACTATTTTCTGCCTCAGTTAACTCCTCCTCATCCCTGGAAGTGCCAACTTCTTTTTGGTCGTGAACAGGAATCGTGCTCAGGGGGGCGCCTACCGAGGGAGCGTGAATTGCCAATTCATCCCTTGGCTTGACGCGGCCGGGCCCTAACTGGACTGAGGACTGATCCGGGCCGACGTTGATTTGAATTTTCGGCCCAGAGCGAGCTAAGTGAACGGTCAGACCGTCCACAACGGGAACCTTAGCGATCGGCTTACCATCGAGGTAAGTGCCGTTGGTACCTAAATTGATCAGTTCCCAAGTTATGCCGCTGCGTCGCAATTCGATATGGCGACGAGAAACCACAGCGCTAAATAGAACGACGTGGTTTTCGGTCGAGCGCCCGATCCGGACGACCTGCTCGTCTTCAAAGATCCAACTGCGGACGGGTATAGACTGGAGTGGATGTAGCAAGGTCAGCTTAATCACATTGGCAGCATTGAGTTTTGGTAGAGCGCCTCAAGATGCGATTTTAGATGTTAGACTTTCGATCGCCCAATCCAAACTCGATCTAAGAGATTTGAAATAGAAATGTAACCAGGTCTCCTTTGCCCAGAGAGATGCGGTCTCCCGCTCGCAACCGGTGTCGGTTGCCCTTGGGCAGGGGAGTATTGTTGACATAAGTGCCGTTGGAACTGCCTACATCTTCTAGGTAGCAAGCATCTCCCTCCACCCGGAGATTTGCGTGCACCCGAGAAACTATCTCAGAATTAGCAAATCCGGAAACATCAATATCCGGCGGCACCAAGTCATTGGGCTTGCCGATGTGAACCACAGACAGACTGTGAGGCAATTCGATCGGCGTATTTGTCTGAACGTGTATCAGGCGCGCCGACTGCTGTTGCAGTTGAGTTTTCGCCACACCCGCTGGCGGTAAGTCGGGAACTGGGGGAGAGGTATTTACTGCTGTTGTCACCGATTCAGTTGTAACAGGAACCGAGGGCAACGGCGGGGGTTCTGGAATCGGAGGAATGGTGTCGGGAGTTTTTTCCAAGTTCGGCCCGATAGTTGGGGTAACTACAGTTTCCAGTGCCATCAGGGGTTCGGTTGGTGCGGGTTGCTGCACCGGTGGCGATACCACTGTGGGGCCGACTGTGGAGGCGGACGGTACAGTTAACTCAACTTCTGGAACTGCCGAACCCGGACGCAAGTTAAAGCCGCACTGACCGCAAAATGCTGCATCTGTCTGAACCGCAGCACCGCAGTTTGAGCAACTTGCAGTAACGGGTAAAGGCGTGTAGCAAGCCTCGCACTGGCTGGCCCCGTCGGGGTTCTGGTGATTGCAATTGGGACAGACAATCATCGATTTCTCCTTGAAGAAGGCCTTCTTTTCAAATCAGCCTCATAAAAATAGTCGTGTATATGGTCAAATTTTAACTTTAACCGCCACAATTCTCATATTGATTCGCTAATACTAGCAACTGAGCTCGCGCCGTGACATTCGGGTTGAAGGGAAAGATTGAGTTAGTGATAGTGCTGAATGTGTTTGCCCAAGCGGTCTCTCGGCTATTTTACTGATTCGCCAGCGGCCGCATCGAGCAGCCACCAGAGTTCGCCCTCAGGTTGAACGAGTCTGGCCGGATAGGTCATGGGGTCGGCTGCGGGGGCAAAAATTTGAGCCAGGGCTGGTTGTTTGCTGGCTGATGCCACCATGAAGATGACGCACCGGGCGTGGTTGATTAAGGGGACTGTAAAGGTGATGCGGGGTTGACCGTCTTTGTTGCCGACAGTTATTAGGGCGTCGCGCACTTGTAAGGCTGCTGTGCCGGGAAAGAGAGAGGCGGTGTGAGCGTCGTCTCCTATGCCCAATAGAATGATGTCGATCGCGGGAAACTCGCCGTCGGATATTTTGAAGAACTGCTGCAATTGGGTTTGGTAGGCCTTGGCGTCGGCTGCGGGGTCACCGGAGCCTGTGGGCACGGGGTGGATGTTGCTGGCGGGGATGTTTACTCGATCGAGCCACGCGAGGCGCGCCATTTTTTGATTGCTGTCCGGGTGCTCTGGCGCCACGTAGCGTTCGTCGCCCCAGAAAACGTGAATTTTGTCCCAAGGCAAGTCTTCGGCTGCAATCGCTCGATAGAGCGGTTCTGGTGTGCTTCCACCGGCTAAGGCGATCGTACAAAGTCCGCGTTCGGAGATGGCTGCGGTGATTTTCGACAGGACAACTCGGAGCGATCGCTCTATTAGTTCTTCCCGATTTACTAATACTTCTACTATTTTTTGCATTTATATTCCTCTCAACTTTTCTTGGGTGTTGTTCTGAGCAATTGCCAATTTTGCTGGACAATTTTGTTGTTTGGTCGATCGGCTTACACTCTTGCACGCTCAACACCGCATCTCGTCAGATTTTATCATTTTTATGCCGGCTTTTTTTTAAGCAACACATATTTCTCTCAGTGCTTGAGAGAGCTTCACTTGTTGGATAGATATAGCCTTTCAAGCTCTCATATCAGGTACGCGAACGGCTATGGGCTATGGGCTATGGGCTATGGGCTATCCTCACCACGCTTGAGAACCGCTATATGTAGCAAGTTGCGATCGACTCGTCCGTTAGCGAAGCTTGCATTCGAGGATCGCACTGACCCCGGGATAGCAAAAATAATCAACATTGATGTGGTAGACTAAGGAAAATAGTTTTAAATCCGCAGGCTCGGATGAAAGCAAAACTATGTCAAATTTTCAGAGATTCCCTACATCTGTGCGCTATGTGATAGCGCGGTTGCGCCACTGGACACAACCGGCGGTTTTGGCTCCGCTAGCCGTGCTGTGTGCGGGGGGATTCTTTATCTGGGAAGTCTCAGTACATCCCGAAAGGTTGAGCATAGATGGCGAAGAAGCAGCAGCAGCCTCAAACAATCGGGCTGCGACGATCCCCGGGCTGTCTGCTGAAGATAGCGCCATTGCAGCAGAAATCGACAGCTTGCCGGTGCTAGTGAGTCAGTTCAATCGCTCTAATTCGGAACTGAACTTATTAAATTCACCATCCGTCACAGCCAAAGGTTTATTCGAGGAAAATGGTCGCGGGAGTGAAATTCCCAGAGCGTCTTCAACACCCCAGCAGGGGAAAACCAACACATTTGTGTCCTTAGCAAAGTTACAAAATCCTGCGGTTGGGACAGCCAACAACAACCTGGAAAATTCCAGCTTGCCAAGTTCAAACCCGACAGCAGTTTTAAGTCCACCTAGCGACGGCGGCTTGATTTCCGACAGCAAAATGCTCGGCGAGTCTGGCGGTATGCAGACAGCAACATTACCGCAGGCATCGAGCGGTGCCAGTTCAGGCAAACAAAACGACAATGCTCTGCCTTTGAGTCCGCTGCAAGCAGCAATGAAAAAATACGTCGCTGCTACCACTTCGGCAACGACGGCTGTGAAAACTGCTAACTCGGCTAAATTGCTCGATCGACCGGCTTCGAGTGCAACTGGGGCAAATTCGGTAAATTTGCTGCCAACGACCGCTACAGCTCAAGGGAGAGCAAACCCTGTGAATGTTCCCGCAGCACTTCCCCAACTTCCAGCTCAAACAAATACAATTATCAACGAATCTCAACAATTTTTAAACCCGGCAGCTACAGCCCCTGAATCATTTTCCGGGTTAAATTCCCGAGTACCCAGCCTGCCGGAAATTAATGCAGCGCCTGCAACTGTGGCTGTGCCCAAAAACCCCTACCAAACTAATTTATCCGGCTCGGGGTTGGCCCCGGAAGTTCAACCGGCTGCACTCACCGTCGCCACACCTGCGCCAATACTGCTAGTGCCCAATGTCAGTCAATCTTCTTTTCCTAGTGCGGGGGGAAGCAAAATAATTAGCCCTCAATTCTCTCCCAATTCAGCGAGTTCTCAATTTCAACAAGCTCAACCGAGTAAGCTTAATTTGCCGGCCCAGCCTAACTTTGGAGTAGTTCCTCAAAATACAAATAATCAGGGCGTTGGACAAATTCAACCGGAACCTTATTCTACTCCGCGCTCCCTGACTCCAGGACGCTACCTTGGGGGCGGCGAAATCAATACTTTTGCTAATCCGTGAAGGAAGGAAGTTGGGCAAGGGATTACGTAACTGATTTAACGGATTTAATGGATGACTTCAGTCCTCTCACCAGGTTTTGATCTGGCATAAGTCTTTGATTGATAGAACAACCGCAGAGGAAAGGCAGATGCAACACCGATAAACGCAGAGAATTTCCTGATGGTTTGTGAATGAGTGCAACAATTCTCATCAGGACTTGCATTCCTTACTAAAAATGAATTTAATTGGGATCGTTCGAGACGACATCAGACGAACGATTCAGAAATCTGATTGGTGTTAATTCCCAATTAACAATTCCCCAATCTTATGGGTTAAACTCATCTAGACGCTGCCCGTCCCAACAACAATCCTCCGATTCCTAAGCCAAATGCGATCGGCAACCAAGCCGACAGTATCGGTGTTAAAACAGCTTTTACGCCCATCGAACTGGTGATGAAAGAGAATACATAGTAAGTGAAAATCACCACCACGCTAATACCAAAACTCGTGCCTTTGCCGGATCGCCGCGGTTGAGTTCCCAAAGCTGCTCCCACTAAACCAAATACCAAGCACACGAACGGAAAAGCATATTTTTCTTGAATTCTCACCCGGAGTTTGCGAATTTGTGGTGCATCGCCGCTGTTTTTAATAATTTCCAAACGCTCTAAAGCTTGAGCAATGTTCATTTCCTTGAAATCTCGGACTCTCGCAGCTAAATCTAAGGGCGTGCGGGGGAGTTGTAACTGCTGGTGTTGGAATCTAACTATATTGCGGTAAGAGCCGTCAGGAGCTACTATATAAGCGGTGCCGTTGAAAAAATCCCAGGTATTTTCTGATGGATTCCAAGTCGCTGATTCTGAAGAAACGATTTGATTGAGGCCTGGTGCGGAGCGATCGATAATTGTTAAACCTTTCATTTGTTGGCCGTCAAACTGTTCTGCATAAAAAAAGCGGGACAGGATTTCTTCACCGCCTTTTTCGGGTTTGCGAAATTCTGTGTAGATAATATTTCGATCTTGAAATGTCGGTTTTTCTCGCTTGAGGGCTCTGTCTAAAGTTAAAGTTGCTCTGTAGCTGGCGGCGGGTACGACTAACTCTTGCAAGCCAAAGGTGAAGCCGGCAACGATTAAACTCATAATCACTGCGGGTAGGATCAATCGGTAAACGCTAACTCCGCAACTCCGCAGGGCGATGAGTTCGCTGTCGCTGGAAAGTCGGCTGTAGCTCATTAAGGTTGCTAGCAGCATTGACATGGGGAAAGCTAATACCACAAAGTAGGGAATTTGCAGCAGGAAAATTTCGAGGGCGGCGCCGTAGGGAAGCCCTGATTCTGCTACTCTGCGGACTAATTCAAATAAGGCTCCCACGGTGACGGCGACGGATGTAAATAGTCCGACGCCAAACAGAAATGGGCCGATTAATTCTTTGGTAATGTACCAGTCCATTACTGAAATTCTCGGTAGCCAGTTGAGGGGATTGAAAGATTTGGACATTGCTATTTTCATACTTTGCCGTTTTTGCGGTTTGCTCCTTAATCTAAAATAGGATTTACGCAGGGCTGCTGACAAACCGGGTTTTTCACGAAAAGACGCGCCGCAGCCCGCAGATTTGGTAAAAAAACCGGTTTCTTTGGTTTCATGCGTAAGCCCTGTAAAATTTAAATTTTAAATTCTAAAAGTCTGCTTTCTGCTGTCCAAAGACTATCGCACGAAGTTGTCACCCAAGTAATATTGCCGCACTAAAGGGTTGCTGTAGAGTTCTTCTTCAGCCCCGGAGGCTAAAATCTGGCCGTCTCGCATGATGTAGGCTCGATCGGTAATTTCGAGGGTTTCTCGGACGTTGTGATCCGTGATCAGGATGCCGATTTGCCGATCGCGCAGTTTGGCAATTATCGTCTGAATTTCGTCAACTGCGATCGGATCGACGCCTGCAAACGGTTCGTCTAAGAATAGGAACATCGGCCCGTCTCGCCCAGCAGCTAAGGCTCTTGCTAGTTCAGTCCGCCGTCTTTCTCCCCCGGAAATTTGAATTCCCAAACTGGATGCTATTTTTTCTAAGCGAAATTCTTGCAACAGGAAATCGACTCGCTGCTTCCATTCCCAGCGTGGTACTTGAGTTTGCTCTAGGACTAGCAAAATGTTGTCACGCACGCTCATGTTGCGAAAAATGCTGGCTTCTTGAGCCAGATAGCCTATTCCCAGCTCTGCTCGTTTGTGCATCGGCAATTTAGTGATGTCTAAATCGTTGAGCCAAACAGTCCCTTGATTGGGTTTTTCTAATCCGGTTGCTATGTAAAATGTTGTGGTTTTCCCTGCACCGTTGGGGCCGAGAAGTCCCACGATTTCTCCTTGGGCTACTGAAAGGTTGACGCGACTGACAACATTACGTTTTCCGTAGGATTTGTGAATATTTTCGAGTACAATTTTCATGCTCGCCGAGGCAAATTCTACCAGCTAAATTTTAGACTGTGGGTTTGTGCGATCGCGTTTGAAGTTTACATTCTACCTTTTCAAACTTTTTAGTTTTTAAAAGACGAAATTTCGCATCTATCTCAAGTAGTATCTTTTTGCCGATGCGAAATTTTGTTGCTACCGGGGGTGTTACTTAGGAGCTGTTCGGGGAGGTGCGGGCGGTTTAGCAGCGGGATTGGGATTAACCGGGGCTGGTTTGGGCCCGATCGCGTTTTGGGCTGCTGAATCTTGTTCCGGGGCAACCAAATAGACGGATTCTACCTGTCCTGGGTTGTCTGGGAGGGCAATAAACCGCCCTTCGTCGATCAGATATGTAATGGTTTCGCCGCGCAGGCTGTTTCCCTGCTGCAATACGTAAACGTCGCCGCTGAGAATGATCCGGCGCTCGCGGCTGAAGTATTGAGCTTGAGCTGCGGTGGCTTGTATTTGGCGGGCTGGATAGTTGATTTGGACGTTGCCGCGGGCTGTGACGATGCCGGTTTTGGAGTCGGCTTCTTGAATGTCCGATCGCACGGACAGAGTGCGGGGCGGGGCAGCCTGGGGGTAGGTAGGAGAGGCGATCGCGCCGGCCAGAGTCAGCGGCAAAAGCAGCGATAATCCTTTGAATATGCGGGAGTTGAGTAGTTTAGCGGAGGGCATCATAGCTTGCAAGCCTCAAAATTTTTGAAATTGCTGAACGTTAAAACCTCCAGCTTTGCCACTGGCAGATATTTTATTTTAACGACCGAAAAGACTTTCGCACTGGTCGATCGACCTGCCCGAGAGCGTCAACCAATTATCCTAGCAAGACAGCAGCCCTTTCTTCGCCTGTTTGGATGATTTGCTGGAGAAAGCAAGTTTTTTGACGGTTTGGGCGATCGGGAAGTTTCGGGAAACCTCTCTAGGTACTAAGGCATTAGCTGTCCGCAGACAGAAAGCTGTTACGCCAAAGTCCGCAGTTTTTAGATTTTAGATTCCTCCGGTCGGCAACAATTAGGGATATTAGTTCATTAGTATACCTTAATCATTAACTATTTTCTTGTTTTATTTCCCGGCGAAATTACTAATTTCAGCCCTAGCTGTTGCTTTAAAGCAAGAGGAATATTTTCAACAGTTTCCCAACCTTGGATACCTTGCCAGTTGGTTTTTTTATTCCATTTTATATTTTTTAAATTGGAACATATTTTTTTGCCGTCAACTTTACTTGTAAAGCATCCGAATTTAGCTTTTTGTAGGTTGGCGTCGGCAAGATCAACTCTACTTAAATTTGTTCCTATCAAGCTGGTATTGCTCATATTTACACCATGTAAATATGAATTTTTTAAAACTACATTCTGTATTATTAAATTGCTTAAATTGGCACTATCAAGATTAACATGTGTAAGGTTGGTATTATTAAGTTTTGCATTTTTCATC
>JAYUGZ010000111.1:0-2330 GCA_043767465.1 Cyanobacteriota bacterium | reverse complement strand
GTTCGACTTCGGTGATTTCGCCTCTGGTATATTTCTGTTCGGTAATTCGGATTTCTTCTTCGGCGGCATCGAGCAGTTGTCGTTTGATTGGTGGTACTTGCAGGTCATCTACGCTAATCGAGACACCGGCTTTTGTGGCGTAGCGGAAACCCAAGTCTTTGAGTTTGTCTGCCATTTGGGCCGTGCGGGCTGTTCCGTGGTGGGTGAACGACCAAGAGATTAATTTTTTGAGTTGACCTTTGTCAACAACTCGATTGCGAAAAACAATTTCTTTCTTTTCTGTCATTTTTCTGTTGTTTGTAATTGTAATTGGTATTTCTGCTGTTGTAATTGCTATAGCGGTTCTCAAAAAAGTGAGGATAGCCCAATGCTCTTCGGCCCACCGCCGGGCCAATGCCTAATGTCCAGTGCAGCGTCGGGTACCTCATCTTTCTGAGAAAGGCCATAATATCGTGTCCGATCGCACTGACCGCAGTAAAATTTGTTCGGAGTGCCCAATTCAGTCTGCTATACGGATGCGGACTGAATTGGGCACTACAAAACTTTTTTGTCATGGCAATCGACCGGGCATGATATAGTTGGGAGTTGGCAATTGGTAGGGGGTTTTTTTCTGTTTCGATCGCCATTATTTATTAGCAATAAATTTTCAGTTGTTACCCGTTACCAATTACCTATTACCAACTTCCTAGTTGTTGATTACCGCTTCGATAGTTTGGTGATAGATAATCCTGCCCGGAGTCGTGCGAATGAACTGATTGAGCAAATTGCCCTCTTTGTCTTCCCGAATCCGGCGGAACTTGTATTCTTTGGTCACAATACCGTCAGTAGAGGTTTCCATCTTCAGCGGTTCTCCCTCGGGTTCTACGTTTTCTATGGCGCCTTGAAATCTCACCCACACGTATGAGTGCAAGTCCACGACTCCATGTTCGTAGGCGACAACGGCATCTGTGAGATTAGAGAAGTAGTGACCGGCTCCTTTTTGAGCGTGTGGATTTTCGGCTGTCAAATAATAGCAACCGAGCACCATATCTTGCGAAGGAGTGACGATAGGTCTTCCCGTTGCGGGCGACATAATGTTGTTAGAAGCCAGCATCAGCAAGCGCGCTTCGGCTTGAGATTCCAGAGACAAAGGAACGTGTACAGCCATTTGGTCGCCGTCAAAGTCAGCGTTAAAAGCCGGACAGACTAGCGGGTGAAGTTGAATCGCCCTCCCGTCCACCAAAATCGGCTCAAAGGCTTGAATCCCCAAACGGTGCAGCGTAGGGGCCCGGTTCAGCATAACTGGGTGTCCTTCAATCACCTCCTGTAGCACATCCCAAACGCTAGGATCGTTGCGCTGGATGAGTTTTTTGGCTGCTTTGATGTTGTTGACGAGTCCTTGGCGGATGAGGCGGTGGATGACGAAAGGCTGGAAAAGTTCGATCGCCATTTCTCTGGGTAAACCGCACTGATGAATCTTCAGTTTTGGCCCCACCACAATCACCGAACGTCCAGAATAGTCAACCCGTTTCCCGAGCAAGTTTTGCCGGAAACGACCTTGCTTCCCTTCAATAATGTCCGACAAAGACTTCAGCGGACGGTTGTTGGCGCCTACCACAGTCCGGCCCCGGCGGCCGTTATCAATCAGCGCATCCACAGCTTCTTGTAACATCCGCTTTTCGTTACGGATGATAATCTCCGGCGCCAGAATTTCTTGCAATCTGGCCAAGCGGTTATTACGGTTAATGACTCTCCGATAAAGGTCATTAAGGTCACTCGTTGCAAAACGTCCACCGTCTAGCTGTACCATCGGCCGCAAATCCGGCGGAATCACCGGAATCACATTGAGCACCATCCAATCGGGATGAGAACCCGTAGCGATAAAGTTGTCAATTACCCGCAAGCGTTTAATTAACTTCGCCCGTTTTTGCCCTTTAGCATTGGCGATGTCTTCCCGCAACTTTTCCGCTTCGCTTTCTAGCGGAATATTTTGCAACAAAACTTGCAAAGCTTCTGCACCGATTCCTACTTCTACACCCGTCAGCGTAGAATCTTCGCTGTAAAGTTCGTCTTCTATTTCCAGCCAGGCATCTTCTGTCAGCAATTGCTTGTATTGCAGCTTTTCTGCATTACCTGCATTCAGCACAACATAGGCGTTGAAATAAACGATTTGTTCGACATCTCGCAGAGGCATATCTAATAGAATTGCCATGTAACTGGGGATGCCTTTGAGATACCAAACGTGAGCTACGGGAGCTGCTAATTTGATAAATCCCATGCGATGACGACGGACGCGAGATTCAGTTACTTCAACACCGCAGCGTTCGCAAACAATGCCTCTATGACGAACT
>JAYUGZ010000110.1:0-2331 GCA_043767465.1 Cyanobacteriota bacterium | reverse complement strand
CGTACATCATTACAATGCTAGTTTACAACTCTAAATGCCTACTTTTCTTTGAATTCAGTTTTATTCTCTCGATCCTTTCCTTCAGGGCACTACCCAGCGGGATTTGGCGCGGACATTACGGAGCATTGCTAAAAATCCGCAAAGTTTTTATACCGGGGATATTGCGCGGGCGATCGCCTCCGATATGGCTAAAAACGGCGGCATCATGACTCTCGAAGACCTCAAAAACTATACGCCAATTTGGCGCAATCCGGTTTGCGGCAAGTTTCGGGCTTACGAAATTTGCGCGATGTCGCCTCCTTCTTCCGGCGGCGTTCATTTGTTGCAAATCTTAAATATTCTCGGAGATACGGATCTCAAGAGGTTGGGGAGGCAAAGTCCAGATACTTTGCACTTGCTGGCGGAGAGCATGAGGATTGCTTATGCTGACAGGGCTGAGTATTTGGGCGATCCGGATTTTGTGACAGTACCGGTTAAAGCTCTGACTAGCAAGAATTATGGCAAATTGCGCCGATCGCAAATCGATATCTCAAAAGCCAAACCCTCGGGCCAGGTAAAAGCGGTTGACGCTAAAACTTTGAGCCGTTTTGCGTACGAGTCGCCGGAAACTACGCACCTGACGGTAGTTGACTCTGAGCGCAATGTGGTGAGTTTGACGTTTACGGTGAATGGCCGTTTTGGGGCTGGGGTTGTGGCGGCGGGTACCGGAATTTTGCTCAACAATGAGATGGACGATTTTGCGGCTGCGCCTGGAGTTCCGAATTTGTTTGGTTTGGTGGGCGGTGAGGCAAATGCGATCGCCCCGGGGAAGACTCCTTTATCCAGCATGACGCCGGTGATTGTCACGGAAAATGGCAAATTTCGCCTCGCTGCGGGGGCTCCCGGAGGCAGCACGATTATTACCACGGTGCTGCAAATTGTCCTCAATGTGTTGGTTTACGACATGAATATGGGCGATGCTGTATCTGCACCTCGGGTACACCACCAGTGGCAGCCCGATCGCCTGAGGGTGGAACGCGGAGGTTTTGATGCTGCGACGCTTGCGGAGTTGCGCCGGCGGGGACACCAGATTGTAGAACGCGACGGCTGGGGAAATGCTAATGCGATCGGGCTGACTGGTGACGGTTGGTTGGAAGGCGCTGCCGATCCGCGCGGGGAAGGAGAAGCCAGGGGGTTTTAGCGATCGGTCATTAATCATTAGTCATGAGACGAGCAATTGCATTGCAGAAGCTCTCAATCTTTGAACTTGTCTGCGTTTATCTGCGTTTATCTGCGTTTATCTGCGGTTTTGCGATCGAATATTTATGCAATAAGTCTATTGGTGATGGTGGCGATCGCCAACCGTATCAAAAAAACCCGGTTTCATTGGTATCCCTTACGTAACTCGTGAAATGATTAGTCTGTCTGCGTGTATTCTGGCATCCGTATTTTTGCGACCTGAAAATTTTTTGAATAATTAACTACCCAAAAATACCCCAAACAATTAACTACAAAAACCGTATAATTACGGAGATATAAATTGTTTGCAAAGGCACTAGACAGTGATAGTTATATAGTGTGACAATGAATACAAGCATTTAATCAACCTTGTCTTTGTTACCTAATAATTTATGATAAAAAATCACCAAATAGCTGCCTTAACTGCTACATTGACTGGTGTTCTGAGCTTGTTGGCAGCGCCAGCAATGGCATTTTCGGTAGGGGCAACTCATAACGCTGAGACTTTGAAAAATAATTTATTGGGAGCCAATACAGCGGGATTGAGTGATTTTTCGGTTTCAATTACGGGGAATGAGGCTGCTTTTGGTACTTTCACTAATGACCCTTTCGGTTTGAAATCAGGTGTGGTTCTCAGCACTGGTAAAGTCGCCGATATACCGGGAAAGAATCGCAAAGATAACGTCATGAGCAACGGCAGCGATTTAAACACGGACTTTGGGCCTAAGGGTGAAAAGGGGGATTTTACTCAGCTCAACCTCAGCTTTTTTGCTAATTGCACGGTTGAAAAATTGTTGTTTGAATATGTATTTGCTTCGGAGGAGTTTCCTGAGTTCGGTGGTTCTGGATTTAATGACAAATTTGAACTGCTGCTGAACGGCACTAATTTGGCAAAGTTGAGCGACGGAAAAACAGTTACGATTAGTCATCTGGTTCCCGATCCAAATAATCGCTCTAAAGATCACCCAGACTATATTGATAACCCAAGTTTGACAGGTATTGCTGCTAACATAATTACTGTAGTTTAGACTAACCAAAGATGAGAACGGTGGCAAAAGAAGAACTAGAGCCACCGCGCCAGGAGAGAATGAGGGTGAAAAAGAAAACCTATCC
>JAYUGZ010000109.1:0-40862 GCA_043767465.1 Cyanobacteriota bacterium | reverse complement strand
AACAAAAACGGCAGTTCGCACTTTAGTAGAACAAGCAACCCAACCTAAAAATTTACTGCCATTACTCACAGAAAAACCTACTCAAATTGTTGATTCAGAAGCCAAGAATCAAAATGCTGATGCGCAACCAACCGCCAATTTACGTCTCATTTCTAACCCTTTAACAAATCTCTCAATCGCAGCATCCGCTAACTCACAAACACCGGGTACGTTCACCGTTGGTACGACAGGATTAGTCAAATTCGATTATACGTTTGACGGTGGCTACTATGAAGGCGAACTTGCCATTTTTAGCCTGACAGGAATGGAATCGCTGACGCCAGGGAGTCCAGAATTTATCACCGAAGCTGCCAGGAGAGTTCTGACTAATTCAACACTAGGACACGTCGTCATCCATGATAGTACCGAAGGAGCAAAATTCACCGGTGCGATGCCCTTCGACGGGGATTGGGGCAGCGGCGAATATCAGGGTATCAAAACTTTCAACATGACACCGGGAGATACCTTTGCCGTCATGTTAGTCCCCAACGCTACAATACAATCATCCCTCCAATCCTCGTATTCGGGAAATTGGTTACCCGAAAACCGCCCCTTATTCAGTATCTCCACAGCCAATCCCAACGATACATCCTACGTGTTGCCGATCGCCGACGCAACTGGTACGGGCAACACCTTCGCCCTCGAAGATATGTCATCCGCTAACTCAGACAGAGATTACAATGACCTAATCTTCACGGTAATTGGGGCCACCGGGAACGCACCGTCACTAGATACAGTCATCAATCCTGACAGAGAGTGGCGCAATACTCCGCTTGGACAGCAACTGATAGAATACGCCAATAGTTTGATTCCACCTTCAGTACCGAACGATATTATCAAATTGGTAGAAGGAGAGATATTTGCCAACACTTACTCGCGTACCTTAACTATCCCGAGTTCTCCCTCAATTCTCAACATCAGCCTTGCTAACCTCAACTTCGATACTTCCGACACCAAATCAACTAAGGACGCTTTTGAAATAACATTAGTCGATAGTTTAGGAAAATCCCTAGTCCACACCATTTCTCCAGGCAAAAACGCCTTTTTTAACAGTACCGAAGGGCAACAATCTCAACTAGCACCGGGCGTCACCCTCAACGGAACCACTATTAGCGTTAACTTATCGCAAATCGCGCCCGGTACCGCTGCTACACTGCAAATACGGTTGGTCAACAACGACAGCGATAAAACTACGCAAGTCGGCATCACCTCCATTGCCATCCAACCTTCATCCGCTGTAACGGCTCCCGCAATCGCATTACCATCCCAGGATGTATCCCCTAACGCACCAGTCAATTTCGCCCGCTTGCAGGACGTGGGGAGCTTGCTGTTCGCAGAATATAAACAGACTTCCTTCAATTCAAGTAGCAAAATTCTTTACGCCGATTTAGCCGTAAAGAATACGGGTCAGTATCCGGTACGGGGTACGCTGTTGGTAGGGATAAACAAAATTAGCGACCCAACGGTGCGACTGTTGGATGCAGACGGAATCACACCGGAAGGAATCCCTTATTACGACATTACTAAACTGGTTGGCGGTGGCATTTTAAAGCCAGGGGAACTGACATCAACCGATACGTTAAAGTTTTACAATCCTCAAGGAGTTCAGTTTAGTTACGATTTAGTATTTTTAAGTCAGTTAAATCAAATCCCCGAATTTAAAGCGACACCGAATACAGAAGCTTTGGTGGGTAAAAGTTACGTTTATTCAGCAATTGCTATTGATGCCGATGGAGATGCGCTGACTTATTCCTTGTTGGAAAAACCGTTGGGGATGGAGATAAATCCTCAAACCGGGAAGATTAGTTGGAATCCGGTTGCCGGAGATATTGGAAATCATGCGGTGACGGTGCAGGTGGAGGATGGAAAAGGTGGAGTTGCCAAACAAAAGTATGTACTTTCAGCTATTAATTCGCCTCCAAATCGACCTCCTATTTTTACTTCCACGCCAGTTGTCGATGCAGCCGTCAATACACCTTACCGCTACGATGCCGATGCCAAAGACCCAGACTCCGATACCCTAACCTACAACTTGGTACTCGGCCCAGAGGGAATGAGGATCGACCCCGAGACGGGACTGGTGCAGTGGACGCCACCATCCGCAATGGTATTCGGCGACACCGTACTGGGGCGAATTGGCTCTCTTGGCGAACAAGACACCTATACCTTCAGCGCCCTCGAAGGACAGCGGATATACTACGATTCCCTCAGAGGCATTGCGGGTCAAACATTAAAGCTTTACAGCCCCAGTGGCTTGCTGGTACTCGACAGCAACGCGCTCTATCAAGGACCTCCAATCAACCTGACCGAAACTGGCAACTATCGCTTGGTCATTGACGGAACTCCTGGAGACTATGGCTTCAGCTTAATTGACATGGAGCAAACACCCGTTGCACCTTTCGATAAAAACGTGACTGGCTTGCTGAGTCCGGGTACTGAAGATGACGCATACCGCTTCAACGGCTTCAAGGGACAAAGGCTGTACTTTGACCAACTTAGTGGTAATTCGACCAATGGCAACTGGATACTCTACGACGGAGAAGGGAGGCAGGTAAGTTCTTGGGTTGACGGAAAACAAGTAGGCCCTTGGTACGTAGGCTGGCAAGACAACGAAATAGTATTGCCCAGCGATAGCGAGTATACCCTAGTTCTGCGGGGCAGCGCACCCTTTTTCGGCAGCACTTCTTATACCTTCCGAATTGTTACACCCGACACGATTACTTATCCGCTACAGTTGGGTAGCAACGCCAACCCCAACACCGTCAGTGCCGCCATTACCGAAAAAGGCGAACACGATATCTATACATTTGGCGGCACGAAAGGACAGCGCCTTTACTTTGATTACTTGTCGAGCTCGAACCAAGTAAATGCCTCGGTCAAACTGATCAGTCCCAGCGGCTTCATTGTGCCCGGGTTTAACATCGGCTTAGGTTCAGATACAGAGCCATTTACGATCGACGAGACGGGCACTTACCGCTTGGAGATTGACGGTCAATGGGAAAGCACGGGCAACTACAGCTTCAACTTGCTGGATGTGGGTCAAGCCACACCGATTAACTTAGATGCAGATGTCACCGGACAGTTAAATCCCGGTTTTGAAACCCACTTTTATTCTTTTACCGGTGATGCGAGTCAGCGCCTTTATCTCGATTCAGATATCAATCCGGGGTGGGCAAGCTGGACGCTTTACGGGCCAGGCAATCAGGCGATCGTTACGGACAACAAGACAACCTTTGGCGGCTCCAACACGCACCCTGGTAACAACCAGAGCGGTTTAGGCGGCGATTTTGAGGTCGTGCTGCCGTCAGCGGGTAGCTACCTGCTGGCAGTCCAGGGGCGTAACCCCACTCCTGTTAATTACAAATTCCGGGTAATTACTCCCCAAACTCTATCTGGGGGAACCCTGATACCAGATACATGGGGCAACTTCAGCGTATCCGGCAGCATCAGCGAAAAAGGAGAAAGGGATGTCTACACCTTCAGCGGCAGCGCCAACCAGCGACTACTGCTAGATACTTTGGTAGAGACACCTAACACTTACGTTCGATTGGTGAGTCCCAGCGGTATTGAAGTCTTTAATACTCCTGCATCCGGGGATTTGTGGAGAACTACCCCATATATTCTCCCTGAAGCTGGAAATTATCGGCTGATTGTAGACGGGAACGTCGAATCCACAGAAAATTACAACTTCCGGCTGCTCTCTTTAGCAACAGCACCGACATTGAACCTGAATGCTCCTACTAGCGGTACTTTGAGTCCGGGGTCGGAGACTGATATTTACCAGTTTACAGGCACGGAGGGCGATCGCCTGTATTTGGACACCCTCCTTTCCTCGTCCCCCGGCGGTTGGCGGCTTTACGGGCCGGGCAACCAGTTAGTGAGTGATAATCCCCTTTGGAGCGACATAGAGACAGTGCTACCTGGGAGTGGAACATACTACATAGTTTTGCGCGGCGATGGCGCTCCAGCGCCTGGTGGCAATGGCATCGCTGCACCTATCAGCTACAGCATTCAACCCTTCTTCTCAACTGCCAACCCTACCCTCCTTACCTTGGGTTCCGTCAACAATGCCAGCATCAGCAAACCGGGAGAGCAGGATGTTTACACCTTCACGGGCAGCGTCGGACAGCGAATGTACTTTGACCCCCGCAGTGGCAGTAGTAGCATCACAGCTAAAATCATCAGCCCCAGCGGTATTGAAATCTTCAGCGGCAATACGGGTGCTGACGGTCTATCCAATACTCTCACCGAAAGTGGCACTTACCGCTTAACAATTGATGGCGATAATAATGTTGTAGGCAGCTACAGTTTCCGCTTGGCAAATGCGACAGCAGCCCCAATCTTGCCATTGGGGACGGCAACCCCAGGTAGCTTGCCTCCAAACGAAGCAGTGCTGTATCAAATTAGCGGTACGGCAGGAGAGCGAATCCTATTCGACAGCTTGTCACCTGCGGTATCCGGTGCAAACTGGGCGCTACACGCTCCCGGTTTTCCCAACTTTTGGTCACAGATAGGTAATTCTTCACTAAGCAGCGATTTTGAAGTGTTGCTGCCGGTAACAGGTGCTTACACCCTAGCGTTGCAGAACGCATCGAGCAGCAACGTCAGTTACAACATCTCCGCGAACAATATTACCCCTCCGCTGGTGGCGAAATCAGGTTTGGGGATAGCCCTCCGCGGCAACGTTTTGCCGACAACCCCGGTCAACCAAACCTTCACTGCCAGTGCGGGTACCTTAGTTTACTTCGACAGCCTTGATACGGATGGCGATGCTGTTTCTGTTACGCTGTTCAATCCGAGCGGCTCTGTTGTCTCTGCCCTCAATGGCTCCAGCGCCAGCACAGATTCCTCAAGCCCGATTCAGTTGCAGCAAACGGGAACCTACACTTTGCGAGTACAGGGGACTGGCGACTACGGCTACTCCTTGCTCGATTTGGGGGCATCCCAAACGCTGAATTTGAATACGACTGCGAGCATCCCGTCAATCCCACCTTGGGGCACAGCAGCTTATAAATTTGAGGGCGCGGTGGGTCAAAAGGTGTATTACGACGGGCTGACTAATAACCCAGGCGTCAGGCTTAAGTTAATTTCTCCCAGCGGGCGTGAAATCGATAGCTTTACAGCAGCAGAATATTGGTCAAACGTCACAGCGGATAAGCTCAACACCTTAACCGAAAGCGGCACTCACTACTTGCTGGTATCTAACGACCAAGCAACACCAACCGCTAACGTCAACTTCCGCCTCCTCGACAGAACCATCGCTACCCCCTTGGTTTTGAATGCAGATGTTGAAAGCACCTTTGCCCCCAGCCCCTTTGAGACCGACTTGTACCGCTTTAACGGACAGGCGGGTCAGTATTTGTACTTTGATGCCTTAGATAGTTCGTGGCCTAATACGTGGACTCTTTACGGGCCGGGGGGACAGACGGTTAACAGAACGCACGCACTTAGCGACTTTGAGCTAGCGTTACCTGGTGATGGCGAGTACCTATTAGCTTTGCAAGGACACAACGGCAGTCCGGCTTCCTACAAATTCCGAGTCGTGACACCAACAATGCCCGTAGCATCGCTTCCTATTGGCACCCCAACCCCACCTAATAGTACGATTGGCGTGCCTGGGGAACAAGACATTTACACTTTTAATGGAACGGCAGGTCAGCGACTGTACTTCGACGGTATTGCAGATAGCGGTTCAAAAAACGTTCGGCTTCTAAGCCCCAGCGGTGTGGAGGTATTCCCCAACATATCGACATCCTGGAACCGCGATTTGTTCGCGCTTCTGGAAACGGGCACTTACCGCGCTGTTGTGGATACCCCTACTACAACATATATCCCAGACACCACCAAAACAGGCGCTTACAGCTTCCGCTTCTTAGACGCTTCAACAGCAGCGCCAATAACGCTAGACGCCCCCGCTCAAACTTGGACTGTAGCAGCAAACGAAACCCGGTTGTTGCAGTTTACAGGTACGGTAGGGCAAAACATCTACTTTTTGAATGATGGCAGCAACTGGACGCTTTACGGGCCAGGCAACAGTATCCTGAGACCGAATGGGGCGGGCGATGCAGAATTAATCTTACCAACCAACGGCACTTATACCGTAGCGCTAGTTAACCCACATAACAGCAGCGTAAATTACCCATTCCAAATTGTCACGAGCGATCGCACCACGGCCCCCATCCAATTAGGGAACGTGGTAACGGGTTCCATTGCGAAAATGGGAGAATTGGATAGCTACACTTTCAGAGGCACGGTAGGTCAGCAGCTAGTCGTAGATAGCCTCGTCGCTAATAACCCTTCTTTGAGGACGAAAATTTTCAGTCCCAGTGGCAAAAAGATTTACGAACAGCAAACAACAGCAGAACAGTCACCAATAACCCTAGAAGAGGCAGGTGCTTATCGAGTTGAAATTGATGGGGATTGGAGAAGTACGGGCAACTACAGTTTCCGACTCCTCGACACTGCGAGTACGAACCATCCCAGCGTCTTCAACTTACCTTTAGACCAAAACCTGTCGGGTACTTTAGCTAATGCCCAAGAGCGGCAAGTTTATCGGTTTCAAGGAACCGAAGGGCAACACCTGTATTTTGACCTAGCAGGCAACTGGAACCCCAGCAATGGCACGAAGTGGGAACTTTACGGCCCGGGGAACCAGAAAATCGATTCGATCTCTGGCGTGCCGGGGCCGGATTTAGAAGTCAAGTTGCCCGGTAACGGCACTTACACTTTGGTAATTGGTGGCAACACTAACATTACCGCCCCAGAGAGTTACCAATTTAAGGTGGTGACACCGGAAACAACTGTACTCCCTCTCACTTTGAGTTCGACCATCACGAGCAGCATCAGCGAACCAGGGGAACGGGATATCTATAAGTTTAAGGGCAAGCCCGGTCAGCGACTGTTGTTTGACCGCATCGCAGGTGACAGCAACTTCACTGTTAAGCTGTTCTCTCCCAGCATCCCCACCGATACGGTACTCAACGACCCCAACAGCGGCAGCATAAACGAGTATTGGTGGCGAAGTATCGTGCCGGCGTGGGACGGCCGCTTGGATGCTGACATGACCGCCCCTATGTTTCTGCGGGAGGCAGGCGAGTACCACTTGGTCATTGACGGCACTAACAATACAACGGGCAATTACAGTTTCCGCTTGGTAGATGTGGAAGACCCGCAAGCAGTACCGCTTTTAAATCTGGATGCTGATATTTCCAATACCCTCGCGCCGGGAACGAAGATAGATTTCTACCAATTTAAACCCGCTGTCGGGCAACCACTTTATTTCGATTTAGCAGCTAGTACCGGCAGTGGCGTTAGCTGGGTACTTTACGGGCCGGACAACAAGCCTATCCCAACTGCGGGGTGGACTGGTTCTGATTTTGAAATAACGCCGACAATCCCCGGTACTTACGTCCTTGCCCTTCAGAACAATTCCGCCACGAGCGCCAACTACAGTTTTAAGGTTGTTACCCCTTCTATTACTACCCCTACTGCTTTGGAACTCGGCCGCGCTGTATCGGGGACTATTGGGGAAGCAGGAGAAAGAGACGAGTATACTTTCGCGGGAACTCCTGGACAGCGGGTATATTTCGACAGTCAAGGTGCTAGCAACAGCAACATCCGCGTCAAATTGGTGAGTCCAGGGGGGGCAGAATTTAGCAACAATACCTGGAACCCAGCCAACAGCAATGCGAACTGGAATGCAGCTAATACTGACTGGCCGCCTGCGACTCTTACCGAATCGGGAACTTACCGTTTGGTTGTTGATGGGGATAACAACGCCACGGGCAACTACAATTTCCGCTTGAGTGACATAGCGAGGGCAGCTTCTCTGATTGTAGGAACGCCTACCCTCGGCACTCTTGACCCCGGCAACGAGGTGGAACTGTATAAATTTAGGGGGACGGCGGGACAAAGGCTGAACTTTGATGTGGCTGTACCTTTTGGCAGCAGTGCGGACTGGATACTTTACGGGCCTAACAATCTGCCACTTTCTCCCAGCAGCGGGACGGGTGAGGATTTCAACTTGATGCTGCCGACAAGCGGAGAGTACGTTTTAGGCGTTCGCGGCCGCAGCAGCACCCCTGTTAACTACAGCTTTACGGTAACAAATTCGACACCGGCCTCTGTCGCGACTGCTGGACTTGGTAGCCTGCAAAGCGGAAATATTGCAGCAGGGCAGGTGGTCAACCATACCTTCACGGCTAATGCTGGCACCCGCATTTACTTTGACAGTCAAGACTTGGACAACGACCCAGTTGATGTCAGGCTGTTCAACCCCCAGGGCAGCCAAATCTTTCACATTAACGCCAGCAACGACTGGGGTCACTATCAATTGCAGCAAACGGGGACTTATACCGTGCGGGTTCAGGGAAGTTCTCCTACCAGCACGGGCGACTACCGCTACCGCATTCTAGAATTGCCCTCTGTCACTCCCGACCCCCGCGACAATGAAAATTCCATACAAATGGGAGTGACGGTTAGCAAGACTCAAGACCCAGGGCGAACTGCTGAAGTTTACAGTTTTACTGGCAAAGCCGGACAAACAATCTTTTACGACGGCATGATTCCGAGTGGAGGGGCAGAGTCTGTGAATGCTCGCTTGGTGAGCCCTAGCGGTGACACGATATTTCTCAACGAGGGTTGGTGGCGTCCGTCGTCAACTGGCGATGCCGGCCCTTATACCTTAAGTGAGTCTGGTACTTACAATTTGTTACTGACTGGGGAACAAGATTCTCCTGCGGATTACCGCTTCCGAGTGCTGGATTTTGCAGATGCCCAAGACTTGGAACTGAACAAGCGTGTCAGCGCTACTTTGGCGCCGGGGAATCCCGTTCACCTCTACAAGTTTACTGGAACTGCGGGTCAGCGCGTTTTCTTTGACTCCATATCTGGAAGCGGTGCTAATTGGGTACTTTACCAGCCCGGGCATCAAGGCAACCAGCCGAGGATTGTCGGCAACCAGAACAATATTGGTACTGACTTCGAGGCTTTGTTGCCTGTTGACGGGCAGTATGTTTTGGCGGTAATTGGTCACTCAACTACAGCTTCTGCTTACAGTTTCCAAACCCTGTCTGGAAAGTCCGTGCCAGCAATCGTTACTCCAGGAGACGGCGAGACTAGCGGTGCCATCGGTGAGGAATTGGGGACTTACCGTGTTGTCTTAGAAACGAATGACGGCAAAGGTGGTGTTGCCCAGCAAGATTTCCAAGTGCGGGTGGTACCGGAACCGGGTAACAGTTCTCCGACTTTCAACACTCCGGCCGTTACTTCGGGTTATACAAGTGGGCGCTATGTATACGACACGGATGCCAGCGATACTGACGGGGATACTCTCACTTATTTGCTGGAAGAAGCGCCCAGCGGTGCAATTATTGATTCAGAAACAGGCAGAATTATTTGGGCAACTCCAGAAACGGGAACTCACAAAGTGAGAGTTAGAGTCGAGGACGGTCGCGGTGGGGTGGACATCCAAAGTTTTGATTTGTCAATTAGCAGCGTCATCCCCGGCACTGTTAAGGGCAGCGTGTATCTGGATGCCGACGGGACTGGCACTCGCCGCGTTACCAATCCGGGTAACATGACTCCAGACAATCGGGTAGTAGTGGGCGATCGCTTCAAAGACAACTACGCCGCCTACAACTTAAATCGACCTGACGGTGTACCGGGCATATTGGGGGCGATGGCCTTCAAGCGCAATCCCGACGGCACTGTTGACCCCAATACTCTACTTTTAGGCGGCGGTGCAGCATCTGGTGGCGGTGCGTTGTATGAAGTCAAAGTAGTGCGGGGAGAAAACGGTCATATCATCGGCTTAGACGATGACGGCGACCCAGAAACGCCCTACACTGCTAATTACTTTGCGGATTCCCCCTACAGCGATGCGGGTTTGGTCTACACCCCAGACAACGTACTCTTAGCCAACTTATGGAAACCGACTGGCATCTATTCCATCAAACCGGGCGGCGCGCCCAGCGGTGGGTATCCTGCTGCTATGGGCGGCTTGACTTTCGTTCCCGAAGGTTTTCCGGGAGAGGGGCAACTCAAAGCCACTGGTGCCTATCCGAACAACGGATTCTACACCCTCACCTACACGCGCAACGGCAATTTCCCTGACGGTACGCCCCGCTACATCATCAATCCGCCCAAATTGGAAACAACCGCAGGTGCGGGCCCTGGTGCCTTCGTTTATATGCCTGTCACCGCACCTAATTTCGACAGCGGTGAAGGTTTGTTGATGGCAGAATGGAATGCTGGTGGCATCTACGCTTATGACATAGATAACAACGGGAACCCGATTTCTTCAACCCGGACTCCTTTTGTTACAAATTATGGCGGCGCTTGGGGTGCAGTTACCGACCCAGTTACGGGAGATTCGCTGTTCAACGCATGGGGCGGTTTTAGCAACTTAATGGTAGTCCGAGGTTTAGGAAAACCAACCGACAACGAACCAGGAATGGAAAACTGGTTGGTGTTCGTTGACACTAACCGCGACGGCATCCGAAATACCAACGAACCCTTCACCTACAGCGACGCCAGCGGTAATTACTCATTCACCCTCGCCCCCGGAAACTACCGCATCGTCTCGCAATTACAACCCGGATGGACTCAAACATCTCCAACCAATCCCATTTATCAAGAAGTCACAGTTACGGCTAACAATACGAAATTTGGAGTAGATTTTGCAGCCACAAATTCCAGACTAGCAGGCCCAAATACCGACCCAGAATTTACCAGTACCCCGCCAACAACAGTCAAAGCAGGAGAAAGATTAGTCTACAGAACAACTGCAACTGACTTAAACAACGACGACTTAACCTTCGATTTAGCAGTCGCCCCAAAAGGTATGGCAGTTGCCCCCAACGGTACAATATCTTGGCGTCCCCCACTCAATGTAGTCGGCACCCACGACATCATTGTCCGAGTGAACGACGGCAGAGGCGGCATCGATTTACAAGCCTTCAAAATCGAAGTTACCCCCGGAAACAACGCCCCAGTCTTCACGAGTCAACTACCACAAAACATCAATCCCGCCGTCAACCAACCATTCCAATATCAAGCCAAAGCCATAGACTTAGACGGAGACACAATTACCTACTCCATAATTCCCAATACCAGCAAACCTGTCACCCCCACCAACGCCACAATTAACCCAACAACCGGAGTAATTAATTGGACTCCCACAACCGCACAGCAAGGAGGCGCATTCAATTGGGTTTACGCCGGCGAAGTCGAACCTTGGGAAATCCTGATCAAAGCCACCGACAACAAAGGAGGAGAAGCATTCCAAAGAATCGAATTAACCGTCAGCCCATCCGCCCCCAATCGAGCACCATCCATTACCTCAACTCCCCGCACAAATACCCGTTTGGGCAAGACTTATTTCTATCAAGTAGAAGCCAAAGACCCAGACGGCAACCCCTTAACATATACTCTATTAAATCCGCCCTCCGGCATGGCATTTGCAACGCCAGCTACGACACCCGCCGGCATGACATTCCAAGAAGGATTGATTAGTTGGACGCCCGGAGTCTCCCAGCAGGGAACATATCCCATCACCGTCAGAGTTAGCGACGGTTTAGGAGGTTTAGCTACTCAAACATTCAACCTAATTGCCGATAATATTGCCAACAATCGCCCACCGAGTATTGATTCTACTCCCGCAGAACAAATTACCAATCTCGCCAAGCTTTATCAATACAATTTGACTGGTAGCGATGCGGATGGAGACAGGTTGCTGTGGAGTTTGGACAAAGCACCATCCGGGATGATTGTTGACCCCCTATCTGGTTCTTTACGCTGGCAGCCGACGGCAGAACAAGTGGGAGAACATACTATTTCTGTAAGAACAATTGACGGCAATGGCGGTTATGCCGTTCAAGAATTCAGTCTGACTGTCAGGGGGATAAATACGCCACCTACTATTGTTTCTAATCCTCCAACTTCATCAGCAACAGGACAAGTTTATACGTATGCAGTTGCGGCTTCTGATTTGGAAAATGACCCGCTGACTTTCAGTTTAGTCAGCTATCCTGTCGGCATGGGAATTGACAGCAACGGCAAGATTCAATGGACTCCGAATCTTACTCAAATCGGGCGGCATTCTGTGGAAGTTGCCGTGACTGATAAACAAGGGGCAATTGCTACTCAAACTTTTACTGTCACTGCGGGAACTACTGCTATCAATCTGCCGCCTGTAATTACTTCCACACCTGCATTCACAGCCTCACCAGGACGGGCTTACAGCTATAAGGTACAAGCAACTGATGCTGATGGTACTATCTCGCAATACCAGTTATTGCAATCTCCTACTGGGATGACAATCAATTCAGCTACTGGTGCGATTACTTGGAACAATCCTGTTGCTGGAAATCATCAAGTGGTAGTCGGGGCTGTTGACAATTCGGGTACGGGTGCAGCCCAAGGTTTTGAGTTAATTTCTCGGGCTAATTCAGCAGCGGTTGTGCCAACTATTCCGATTCAATCTGTTTCGCCCGGTGCCAGTTATCGCTACGATTTGAAGGCGACTGATAGCAATGGAGATTTGTTGACTTTTGCTTTGATTCAATCTCCTAGTGGCATGACTGTTGATGAATTCGGGCGGATTAGTTGGAAGCCGACTGCTGCTAATCTCGGCAATCATCCGGTTTCTGTTAAGGTGACTGATACTTTTGGGGAAAGCGTTACTGTTTCTTACAATCTAAGCGTTGTTGCCGATACTGTCGCCCCGAAAGTAAGTTTGATTGCCAGCAATAATACCGCTAATCTCGGAGATTCGGTCATCTTTACCGTGAATGCTGTCGATAACGTGAAAGTCGAGTCTTTGGGCTTAACTATCAACGGCACTCCTGTCGTCATAGATGCACAAGGAAGAGCAACTGTCAAGTTAAATAACTTAACTCCCATCACGGCAATTGCCACTGCACTAGATGCGGCCGGAAATGTGGGGAATGCTACTCAAGTTGTCAGGGCGATTGACACTACTGATGTCAATGCGCCAATTATCGACATCAATTTAGCGGATGATGTTGATGTTTCTGCACCTCTGGTAATTCGAGGTACGATAACTGACAGTAATTTGGATTACTATACTTTGTCAGTAGCCCCGGTTGGTAGCGGACAAATTCCGGTTGGTGGCGGGCAAATTCCGGGTAATGGCGGAGGATTTAAGGAGGTTTATCGGGGAACTACTGCTGTCAATAATGGAGTAATTGCGACATTTGACCCGACTGTTTTAGCTAACGGCGCTTACACTCTCAAATTCACCGCATTCGATACAAACGGTAACGGTTCGACTACTGAAAGGACGGTGAATGTTGCAGGCGATTTGAAGTTGGGCAATTTCCGGTTATCGTTTACTGATTTATCTGTTCCAGTGGCGGGAATTCCGATTAATGTAACTCGAACTTACGATTCTTTGAATGCCAATTCTAGCGATGATTTTGGCTACGGCTGGCGGATGGAGTTCCGAGATACGGATTTGAAGACTTCGCTAAAAGCTGACCCGACTTATGAGGAGTTGGGGATTAATACAGTTCCTTTTGACAGCAAGACTAAGGTGTTTATTACGCTTCCGGGTGGGAAGCGGGAAACCTTTACTTTTAAGCCGACTCCGCATCATTTGAATCAGTATTTGGGAGGGGCTGGGCCTGGTGCTCAGATGTTTAAGCCAGCTTTTGAGTCTCAGAAAGGTTCGACGATGACTCTGACGGTGAAGGATGCGAATTTAGTCAGGAATGAGAATGGGTATTACGGGGTGAACGCACAGCCCTTCAATCCCGAAAATCCGGCGTTTGGTGGGGTTTATGTGTTGACTACTAAGGAAGGATTGGTTTATGAGATTGATGCGAAGTCTGGGGATTTGTTGACTGCGACAGATGCGAATGGGAATAAGCTATCTTTTAGCGATGCGGGGATTAAGAGTAGTACGGGTAAGTCGGTGACTTTTGAGAGGGATGTGGCTGGGAGGATTGTTGGTGTTGTTGACCCGGATGGGAAGAAGGTTAAGTATGAATATGATGCTAAAGGTGATTTGGTTGCTGTTAAGGATAGGGAGAATAATGCAACTCGGTTTGTTTATGGAGATGAGGACAGGCCGCACTTTTTAACTGAGGTTATCGATTCGTTGGGACGCAGTGGAGTCAAGACCGAGTACGATGATTCCGGGCGTTTAAAGCAGATGATTGATGCCAACGGTTCTGCGGTGGAATTGATTTACGATCCGAATAATTCGATTCAGAAGGTTAAGGATGTTTTTGGTAAGGAGACTACTTATGTTTATGACAGTCGGGGGAATGTTCTGACTGAGATTGACCCATTAGGGAAGCGGGTTGATAGGACTTTTGATGGGGATAATAATGTTTTGACTGAGACGGTGATTACTACGGAGTTAAATGCTGCTGGAATTTCGGTTGAGGTGAAGTCGAAGACTGAGTGGACTTATGACGCGAAGGGGAATAAGTTAAGTGAAAAAGACCCGTTGGGTAATGTTTCGCGGTGGACTTATAACAGTCGCGGACAGGTTTTGACTGAAACCGACGCTTTGGGGAATACTGCGAGTTATACTTATTCTCCCAGTGGAAATTTGCTTTCGACTAAGGATGCGGCGGGGAATGTTACTAAGTATAGTTATGATATGAGGGGAAATATTCTAAGCCTCACCGATGCTGCTAATAACATCACCCGCTTTCAGTACGATGGTGGAGGTAACGTAACTAACTTAGAAGACGCATCCGGTAACAAAGCTACCTACACCTACGACAGCAACGGCAATATGCTGCGGGAAACAATGAAAGTAGCAACTCCCACTGGTGAGAAAGAATTAGTAACAGAGTGGACTTACAACAAAGAAGGGAAAATTAAGTCAATTACCCAATCTGGGCGTACTACAACTTACGAATACGACAGTAATGGCCACCAAAGTGCCAGCATTGATGGAAATCGCCGTACCGAGTACCGCTACGACTCTCAAGGTAAATTAGTCGAAACCATTTATCCTGACGATACTCCTAACAACTCTGACAATTCCCGAAGCATTACTGTTTACGATAAAGGAGGTCGTCAAAGGGCTACTATCGACGGTAACGGACGAGTTACTCACTACAAATACGACGACGCGGGACGGCTAACTGAAACTATTTATCCCAACGAAACAGCCAATCAAGTACAGCAATTACTGAACGCTATTTCTCCGGGTCAAACTCAGATGTCTGTTGATTGGACAAATATCGTTTATCCCGAGAGTACCCCAGCTTATTTAGCCACCAATTCCCGTACTAAAACTGAATACTACAAGAACGGGCAAGTTAAAGCAGAAATTGATGTTGATGGCAACCGTACCGAGTACGAATACGATGCAGCAAATCGCGTTACCCTCACTCGTTTTGATGCCAACAATTACATCACCTATACCTACGATGCAGTTGGCAATAAAATTAGCGAAACTGTTTTTGCTGGAGGAACTTCGACAACTACTACTTATGATAGTAAAGGTCAGGTAACAGCAACGACTGACCCGAATGGCAAAACTACTAAGTTTGAATACGATGCTAACGGACAACTCAAGGCTGTTGTCGATGCTTTGCTTCATCGTACTGAATACGGTTACGACAGTGCGGGCAATTTGACAAGTGTTAAGGATGCTTTGGGTCAGGTAACGGCTTACGAATACGATGACAAAGGTCGCCGCAAGGCTGTAATTAGACCGGATAGCAAGCGTTCTACTTTTGTTTACGATGATGTGGCTAACACTGTCACGATTACGGATTTTAATAACAAGACGGTTAAGTATACTTATAACGACCAAAACCAAGTTGTTGCTAAGCAGTATCAGAATGTTAGCGGTGCAACTGTTAGCGTTACTTACGCTACAAATGGGTTGGAAGAAACTATTACTGACAGTCGGGGTGCAACTGTTTATAAGTATGACAGTTTGGGGCAGGTAATTTCTCGTAAAGACCCGGTTGGCCCTTATCTTGCTAGCGGGAATTCGATTGAATATAAGTATGAATCCGGGCAAGTTAGTGAGGTTAAGACTCCGACTCGCACGACTGGCTACACCTATGATTCTGAGGGGCGTTTGAAGACGGTTAGTACGCCGGATATGGGGACGGTGACGTATGATTACGATTCTCTGGGGAATCTCTGGAAAACTTCGTATCCGAACAATTTAGTTGAGACTCGCATCTACGATAGTTTGGGTCGTTTGGATTTGGTGAAGACTGTTAAGGTTGACCCGGTGACGAAGCTGGAGTTGCAGGTTGTTTCTAGTTACGATTATGCGGTTGATAAGGTTGGTAATCGCAAGGAAGTATTAGAAAATAGCGGTCGTAAGGTTGAGTACAAGTATGATGATTTGAATCGGTTGTTGGAGGAGAAGATTACTAATGACCCTAGTGGGAATAATCGGGTTGTTAGTTATACTTACGATGCTGTGGGGAATCGGTTGACTAAGACTGATTCGGTGAGTGGGGTAACGACTTATACTTACAACGGCTTGAATCAGCTATCTACGTCTACAACTAATGGTGTTGCCACTATTTATTCTTACGATAGTAATGGGAATTTGATTTCGGAGGTGACTGGAAGCAATTCTACTGTTTATCGGTGGGCTAATGATGGTGAGAATCGGTTGATGGGGGTGACGGTTAATGAGGGTGGGGTTACTCGGAATGTTGGGTATCAATATAATGCTCAGGGGGTGAGGGTTGGTAAGGTTGTTGATGGGGTGGAGACTCGGTTTTTGATTGATGAGTTGCAGCCTTACGCGCAGGTTGTGGAGGAGTATGATGCCACGGGGAATGCGAAGGGGTCTTATGTTTATGGTCTCGATTTGATTGGTAAGTTGCAGGGTGGTCAATCGTCGTTTTATCACGTTGATGGGTTGGGTAGTACGAGGGTTTTGACTAATAATTTGGGTGGGGTTACTGATAGTTATTCTTATGATGCTTACGGCAATTTGATTGTCTCAACGGGTGCTTCAAATAATGCTTATTTGTTTGCTGGGGAACAGCGGGATGGGGAGACTGGGTTGGATTATTTGCGGGCGAGGTATTATGACCCGTTGGTGGGGAGGTTTGTTTCGGCTGATGCTTATGAGGGGACTCTGAATGACCCGATGAGTTTGCATGATTATCAGTATGCTCATGCTAATCCGGTTGTTAATACCGATCCTAGTGGGTTTTATACACTGTCAGAATTTGCAACAATAGGAGCAATTATAGGAGCACTTTCTGGAACATCTATCGGTGGTTATGCGGGATACGTTAATAATGGAAATAAAATTGGTTGGCCAGTATTTGCATACGCTCTTGCTGGTGGTTTAACAGGACTTGTTTTAGGAGCTCAAGTAGGAACTCTTATAGGAACACTTTCAGGAGCTACAACAGGACTAGGAAGTGGTGGTGCATTAGGAACTACTATAAAAATGACAGCCAAGTTAGTTCAACAAATGCGTAGAATAATTTCTAGTAAGTCATTAATTTATAGTGCATCTGGCAAACTAAAAAGTTACTCTGCAATAGCATTTTCTTCAGGAGTAATTTCAGGCGGAGTTGCCGGAACATTTACTCCTGATAAGTACAATGATGAAGTTTCAGTAGCTTCCCTATCTACATATAGTGGTGGTAATGCTTTAATTATTGGTTATAGGTGGCTTCAACAATCCATACTAGGTGTTACCCCCTCTGTCCCTGGAGGAATTGAGTTAGCATCGGTATACATTACAGGCTTTAATCTAGGTTATTTTGCTGCTGTTGGAGTACGTAATTTAGTAGAAGGTTCAAAGAATTAGAATGTTATTTCAATTTATCAAAAATCAACATCAAAGTGTCAAGCAATTTTTATGGTTTATGACCAATCAGCATTTTGAGGAAGATCGCAGAGTTTTCTTAGAGAGCAATCCTTCTCAGTCAGAATCAGATTTTATTATAATTTGCTTTCAGGAACCTTGCAGTAAACAACAAGAGGTAGCACTTGCTATTCGTCGTGCAATTGCCATACTTGGAAATATTGAAAGTGAATTTATTCGAGCCGAAGTTTCTTTTGAAGATCTAGATTTACTTTCATTTTGGAATTTGTGTGGGGAGGCTGGATTTAATACGACAAAATTTATTGAAACTATTCAATCAGAACTTCATGTTCAACTTCGAGAAGAACAACTTGAACAAGCATTTGTTCGAGACCCCGACCTAAACACACACATGAAAATTTATGAATTCATAAATGAGTTCTATTCCTGGTATAAAATGCTCAGTATTTAGTGTCAAGAAATGCCTACAATTACTTTAATCATAGAGCAGGTCGCCGGATTAACAAAACCAATGCTCGAAATCGCACTACTACTTTTGTTTACCATGAATTAGACCGCCTCAAAGAAACTCGGTTCCCAGACAGCACTAAAACAACTACAACTTACGATGCTTTGGGACGGCGCGGTAGTTCGACTGACCGCAACGGTAAAGTAACGAAATACGAGTACAATGCAGCAGGTAAATTGACTGCTGTCGTCCAAAAATTGAATAAACCGGGAGTTGGATTAATTGAACTCAGGACTGAGTACAGTTACGATGAAGCAGGTCGGTTGACTGGCGTTAAAGATGCCAATACTCGCGTTACTGAATACGAGTACGATTTGGTAGGTCGCCCCTTAGCTACAATTTTGCCCGATGAAAAGTGGTCGGAAACTTATTACGATGGGGCGGGTAATGTTATCGGGCTGACGGATTTTAACGGCAATAGTGTTTTTTACGATTATAATTCTGGTGCTGCTGCTTCTGCTGGCAGTCAAAATCCAGTCAGGTACGCTTATACTCCTACTGGAAAGATTGCCAGCATTGTTGACAGTCGGGGTACGACGGGTTACAAGTATGACGAGCGAGACAGGTTGATTTCTCGCACCGACCCATCAGGACCTTATACGCCCAACAATGCGACGATTGAATACGGGTACGATGCTGCGGGAAATATCACTTCTGTTACGGTTCCGAACGGTACTACTGGTTACACTTACGATGAAAGAAATCGTTTGAAAACGGTAACTGACCCGGATGGTGGACTGACGACTTATTTCTACGATCCGGTTGGCAATCTGTCGCGAACTGAATTCCCCAATGGTGTTGTTGAAACTCGCACTTACGACGATTTGAATCAGCTTAAGTTGCTGGAGTACAGCCGCCAGGGAACGGTATTTTCTAAGTTCGATTACACCTTGGATGCTGCGGGGAACCGCCGCGCTGTTACTGAGTTGAACGGTCGCAAGGTTGAGTACGAGTATGACGATTTGTATCGGGTGACAAAAGAGACGATAACCGATCCTGTTGCGGGAAATCGGACGGTTAGTTACACCTACGATTCGGTTGGCAATCGTTTGAGTCGGAATGATTCTGTTGGGGGAGTTACGACTTATGTTTATGATAGCAACGACCGCCTGCAAAGGGAGGAGTTGAAGCAGAATAATGTTGTCGTCCGCTCTTACGAGTACGGCTACGATGATAATGGGAATACTCGAACTCGGACTCAGAAGGATGCTGCTGGTAATGTTGTTGAAACTGTAACTTACAGTTGGAATAAAGAGAATCGTTTGGTTGGAGTGCAAAGCTCTAATGGGGATACAATTGCTTACAGTTACGATGCGGATGGAGTTCGGGTCAGCAAGACTGTTAATGGGGTGAAGACTGACTATTTGGTTGACGGCAATCGGGATTACGCTCAGGTTTTGGAGGAACGGGTTAATAATTATTTGGGTGCGAGTTATGTTTACGGGCGGGATTTGATTTCTCAGGAGAGGGGGGTTAATGATTCGTACTATTTGGTTGATGGTTTGGGCAGTACGAGGGGTTTGGCGAATGGTGCTGGTGGGGTTACTGATGTTTACAATTACGATGCTTTTGGTAATTTAATCGGGCGGACGGGAAGCACGGTTAATAATTATTTGTTTGCGGGGGAACAGTATGACTCGAATTTGGGGGGTTATTATTTAAGGCAGCGGTATTATGATGGGTATCGGGGTCGGTTTGCATCCCAAGACCCGTTTGAGGGGTGGATGAGCGATCCGATGAGTTTGCATAATTATTTGTATGCTCATGGAAATCCGGTTAATGCGATCGATCCTAGCGGTCTTTTTAGTCTTTCGATAGGTGACCAGCTAAATCTTATATTTGCTGTTGGTGCTCTGGCTGCGATCGTCCCGCCCGTGATGAACATTATGTTCACTTTCAGGGAGGGAACGCCGAACGAGTTTCCGCCCGCACCGCCTCCTTTCCCGCTACCACGTCCGTCGGAACCGGAACTTTTGGTGAATAAGCCGCCTGCGGATGGTTTTCCTCCGTCTCCTGCTCCTTTCCCGATGCCGAATCCTGAGAAACCTGAGCCTTTGATTACGCGGGTGCCGCTGTTGGGGCTTAAGGAGTATTTGGATAATTATGTTTTTGAATCGACAGGCTCAAACTCGGCAAAACTTCGTAAGAATATGCAAGCTGCGGGTGAAACATTTAATAGTGGGGATGAGGCACATCATCTTGTTCCTAGCGGTGATCCTAGTGCCAGGGCTGCTCGCCAGATGCTAAAATCTTACGGAATTGATATTAACAGTGAAATAAATGGAGTGCGACTCACTCAGGATCAGCATCGAAAAAGTGGACTTCACACAGACGATGCAATTTTTGCAGTAGTTGAGAGAATTGTTCTGGCGGATTCCAAAGCTCAGGCAGAAGCTCAGTTGAAGGCTATTAAAGCTGAAATACTAGCAGGGACGTTTCCCTAATATCAAGGAGTAAATTTTATGAACATATATTATCCAAAACCTGATGTTAATAATTATGATACGATTTTGGCACTAAATGAAGAGGATGAAATCCTTCTACTGCATTTTTTGGGAGACCTTCATTGGTATGAGGTTCCCGAAGTTTGGCAGCCCATTCCTGTTGAAGTTTATAGTAAAGGAAAACCTGGTGATTTCCCGGCTATTGTAGGATTTCATTTGACATTGAGCGAAAGAGCTGCGAGGATTCTACAGCCAATTATGGGTGAAAGCGTAGAGGTATTTCCAGTAGTGTGTACTAATGGCGATCGATATTTTGCGCTCAAAGTTTTAGATGTGGTAGACTGTCTAGATTATTCGCGTGCCACAGTGCGGAGATATCCAAATAGCGACCGTGTGATGGCAATAGATTCTTTTGCTTTTAAAGAGGAGTATATAGGCGAACGAAATATTTTTAGATTACCCGAATTAAATCGAGCGCTCGTTTCACAAGCTTTTAAGGATTGCGTTGAAAATAATGGGTTAGAAGGTCTGATATTCAAACAAGTTGGTTGAGTCACGGCTGATTTCCACTCTGGCTACCACTAATGGATGGTGAAAAAATGCAGCTCAACTTTTTTGGTTCTAATGTGTTAGAAAAAGAACTAGAATCTCTCCCACCTTTTCATAGACTCGCCTTTGCAGCTTCTATTTGCGAAAGGTTACTTCCAAACTACAACCCATTCTCAAAGAGCGAAAATTTTGGCAATTTTTATGTTCTGAGGCAAGCATTGGATAAAATTTGGCAATTTTTACAAAACAATTCAGTAGATAGAACCAGAGTTCCTCAATTAATATATGATTGCGACAGCGATCTAATAATTCCCCACGCAGATGACTTTGGTGCTGGATATGCTTTAGAAGCACAGGAAGCAGCTTTTGCCTTGTGTAATACTCTCGAAGCTTGTCTCAATCCAACACCGAAAGCTATTCTAAAAGTAGCTGAACACGCTACAAATACGATTGATGCATTTATCAATTTCGATGAAACTTTCAGCCTACTGCAATCGCAAGATATGACAAAATATAAGCAGGCAATTGCTAGCCACCCCCTTGCAGTTCGAGAAATGGCAAAACAAACAGAGGATTTACAACGATTAAAAGGGACAGATATTTTAGATGAAGATTTTTTGGAGTGGCTTCGGACCTCTTCAAATAATAATGGAGTAAGTTTGATAGGCTTGTCCTAAGTTATATTAAACTCGATTTAACAGCGATGTCTCAGTCTGTAGTAATGACTCCACAATTTTTCAACTTGGATTCTTTGGAACAAGAAATTAAACAACTGTCCCATCTTCACCAAGTAGCTTTTGCCACTTCTATTTGTGAAAGAATGCTGCCAATGTACGAGAAATTTTCTCGAATGGCAAATTGGGGGCAGCCCTCTTTACTAAGAGAAGTGCTGGATGAAGTTTGGCTGATTCTACAAGAGAAATCAATCGCTCCGTCAAAAATTCGTAAATTAATGGAAAAAATTGACGGTGAAGGTATTTGCCCGGACTCGGATTCAGACGATTTTTGTGATGCTTATTACCTTTTTGAAGCTCAATTCACTATTTTGGCACTCTACTCTACTCTGACAACCCTACTAACATCAGAATCTAAACATATTATTGAAGTTGTCGAAAATGCTAGATTTGACACTATTGAGGGATTTATTAGTCAAAGAGACAAGCTATACGAAGTAAAAAACTATCAAGATATGTTGGAACCAATTGCCAACGATCCGCTAGCAAAGCAGGAACTTGCCAAGGAAATGGAAGACTTACAAAATCTGAAAAAGGTCGATCAATTGTCAGTCGAATTTTTAGAAAAGCTTCGCACCTCCTCTTGCAATAAAGGTAAAAGCTTAATTGACTTGTTATGAGACAGACAAGGATCATATCGAATCATTTGGGCAAACATTGCATAGATAAAAAAAATGCTCTTGACAATTTTTTTGAATTGTACGAACTGTTTAAACGAGACTTCCTAGAGTGGCTCCGCCCCTTTTTTGACGACGGTGGTAGAATTTTAATCGATATCTATCTTGAGCTATAGGATGATAAGCGCTATGACCAACATACTTTCCAATTCTGAGAAAGTGGAATATCTCAAAACAGCAAAAATTGATTGGTTTCACAACCAACTCAAAGCCTGGGCATCCCAAAACCTGCGCGACTTTCCCTGGCGGCGCACGAGCGACCCTTACGCCATTTTTATCGCTGAATTCTTGCTGCAAAAAACGGTAGCCTCAACAGCAGCTCCCGTTTATGAAGCCTTTATCTCCCGCTATCCTACCTTAGCAGTTCTGGCCGCAACGCCTATAGAAAAAGTTGCTGTCGCTTTACAACCTTTAGGCTTGCACTTTCGAGCCGAAAGACTTTGCCAGTCAATGCAAATCATCCTCGAACAACACGACGGCAAAATCCCCCACACGGAATCTGAATTGCTCAAACTCCCCGGAGTCGGTTTGTACACGGCGCGTTCCATCTGCGCCCATGCTTTCTCCCAACCAAAAGCAGTCCTCGATACCAACGTTGCCCGCATATTGGAACGTTTTTTCGGCTTGCAAGGCAACCGAGTGAAATCGCGCTGCAAGCTACTCTGGAAGGCAGCAGAACAAGTTGCCCCCGATCGAGATGTGGGAAAGTGGAACTTGACGCTGTTGGACTTCGGAGCAATAGTTTGCACGGCTAAAAATCCCCGCTGTGGAGATTGTCCGCTGCACGATTGTTGCAATTACGTAAAATTAACTCACCCGCAGAAACCGACATTTCCATGAAACCAATCCCGCAATTTGAAGAATTGGCGATCGCCCTTATTGCCTCCAACCTCAACCCACTCACTTTACCCCTGATTTCCTCTTCGGCAGCGGTATTGTCCCAGAACATTGGCAGCTAGCTCAACCCCCCAGGGCGACCCCCACATGACAACAATTACCTTTACCAACGGCGCGATTGCCAGCTTTCATAACGGTATTGTCACGTTCTCAGAAACCTTGTCGGCCAAAACAGCTTCTGACGTAAAAATACCCGCAATCGCGGGCAAGTACGCCGATACTCTACCCAATATTGACTGCCAATTTGTGGAAATTAACCCCAGCATCTTCTTGACTTTTGAAGGCGGAAACAAAAGCCTCCAAAATCACTACATCTCTACCGCCTTACTAACTCCCGGTGAATGGCTGGAATTCGGCAGCACTCCCGTTAGAAGCACGCTTCAACTAGCTTATACTGTAGACCACCGCCAACTAAACTTAAAAATCGACGACATTTCGTTACAAGGGTCTGACAACCAACCTGAATTCGCTGCTTTGTTATCCGGTAAATTCTCCTATCAAATAGCTGGCAACACCCCCGAGCGGCGATCGCAACATTTGCACAGATTGTTAAATAATTGGTCCAACGATCTCAAGATTTTTCGAGAATTGGTATTTGGACGGTTTTTAGATATATCGGTTAACTGACTTTCACTTATAAATGCGGTTGAAAAAATGGGTAATTTCGCCGATTTAAGTTGCCTATTGACTTAAATTACTTGTTCCACTTTAATTGCTTGTGGTCAAAAACAAACTTCCCCTTCCCCTGTACAAAAGCCACCCGCACAGTATAAAATACAACATAATACTGCTCTACAAACAACCATGACACCTAAAGTAACCATCCAAGAACTAGCCTTAGCCCTAACAGCCAAAAACCACTCCCCCACCCTCCTTAACTCTGACTTCCTCAAATACAGTGGCATCGTTCCACCTGACTGGGAACTCGCCCGCCCCCCAGTTTTCAGCCCCCAAATCTCTCAAGTTGCCTTCACCAACGGCATCAACATCGTCGCCCAATCAAACGCCATCACTTTCATCGAATCCCTGAGCGCAAAGTCACAAGAAGACACCAAAATCCCCGCTATCATCCGCAAGTACGTTGAAGCACTACCCCGCACCGACTACCAAACTCTGAGCATCAATCCTAGAAGTTTCGTCACCTTTGAAGCAGGAGATGAAAATGCAGCCCGCGAGTACATCACCTCCACTTTACTCTCGAAGGGCACTTGGTCTGATGTGGGGAAAGCTCCTGTAAAAGCAGCGGTTAATTTAGTTTACTCTCTAGAACAAGGAGAACTCAACTTGAGCGTTGCCGAAGCATTGTTGCAACTGCAAGATGCCGAGCCAACTCCCGCAGTATTGTTTTCGGGAAGCTTTCAATACGAAATTGCAGGGGAATTAGAAGGAGAAAAACTGCAACACTTGTACAAGCTTTTGGAAAATTGGCAGCCCGATTTAGAGGCTTATCGGGAAATTGTCAACGAACGCTTTTTGAGGAAAGAAGAAGTTGAACCATTACCATCTGCCGCGTAAAAGATAATAAGGTAAGGGCGCGAGCCATTGGAACCTCAATCAACTTCTTTCAACCGCTCCATCTTCGTCGTAGTTCGCGGTTTCCCAGAGCTCACGCCCCTAACTTTCTACTTCCTTCAACCCGTCCTCCAGCAGCATCCGCACGATATCCACTTTCTTGCGCCCGGTTTTGGCAGCCAGCATCGATCCTGTGGCGGTGCTCCTGACGGACTGATCCACGGTAAACCTAACAGTCGCTTCTTTATCGGCTGCTTGCAGTTTGCACTCCCTAGCGCAACCGCTCTGGTTATGCGGGCAGGGCGCGTAGCAAACAGGCATTGCCCATTCAAACATTCAAACATTCAGCCATCTAGACATTCAGATGTTTAAGTTGTACGATCTAGTTTAGGACTTACGCACTGAAAGGAAATCTCGTTGTTCTCAGCGTCAGTAGAGAAGCTGAAAGCCTCATTCTAACGTTGCTGAGCTGACTGAGTGCGTAAGTCCTGTAGTTGATGAACTGAGGACTAAACCTATGATCGTCACAGTCGCCTCATTCAAAGGCGGAGTCGGAAAGACAACCACAGCGCTGCATTTGGCGGCTTACTTGCAGACCAAAGCACCAGCTTTGCTGGTAGATGGCGACCTCAACCGCAGTGCCTTAGATTGGGCCGCTCGCGGTTCCCTCCCCTTCAAAGTGGTGGATGAAAAGCAAGGGGTGAAGTATGCCAGAGATTACGAGCACATCGTCATCGACACGCCGGCGCGACCGACTTCAGAAGACCTGAAAACTCTAGCCCAAGGGTGCGATTTGCTGATACTGCCCAGTTCTCCCGATGCTATGGCCCTGAGCGCCATGCTGCAAATGGTCGAAGCCCTGTATTCGCTTTCTTCCAATTACCGCATCTTGCTTACAGTCATCCCGCCCGCTCCGAGTAAAGTCGGGGCCGAATCCAGGGCAACCATCGAAAAAGCGGGATTGCCTATTTTCAAGTCTGATATAAGGAGGCTGGCGGTATTTCAAAAAGCTGCCCTCGCCGGGGTTCCTGTAAGCGATATCAAAGACCCCTACGCCAAAACTGCTTGGGGTTGCTACGCCGCTGTCGGAAAGGAGATACTGCCGTGAGCCGCTTTGACGATTTGCTGAAAGCCAAGAAACTCAAGCCCGGTGAACCCGACCCCAACCCCAGTGCAGCGCTATCCAAAAGCAAAGACCCCAACTTCGTCCGCACTACTGTTTACCTGCCAAAACAACTGCACCGCCAGCTCAAATCCGCAGCAGCGCAGTCGGGTCGGGAAATGAGCGAGCTGGTGGAAAAGTCCGTAGCTCAATACCTCCAGCAGTTCGATGCCGACAGTAACATCTAAACATTTGAATGTTTGAATGTTTAAGCATTTGACTTGACTCCCCCCTGTAAAAACTCGAAACTGTCTCGCCCTGCGACTCCCGATCCTTTTTGAGCTGCCGCCCGCACGAACAATCTACCTGTTGGGGATTATGGTGCTCGATCGCGACAGCCCTCGCGAGTCAGACCCCATCTCTGTTTTCAGTCGAGCTCGCGAGGGAAAGGTTGGACTCCGATGGGAAAGCTCAGTCCAAACATTTGAATGCTTAGACATTTGAATGTTTGAACATCTAAGTAGCCAAACGTACAGTGCTACCGTGTTGTGGAACGCGTGCTGCATTCATTCGGTTTGGTGTCGGGCTGCCGGGTTTGCTTGGCATTGACGTGAGAATGGGAGCGGCGGACTGTGAGGAAATTGTGGCAGCTTGCAGGCTCGCGCCAAGAGTGTTGGTGGGAATTGTCAGCGGCTGCAATCTAACGTCACCATCACCGCCTTTCTACTCTTTCAAGTTCACAATAAACCGAGAGTGCAGCAACCGACGCCAAAACCGGGGACGCGCTCACCGAAAGCTACGCCGCCAACAACCCCAACTTGCTCCTGAGCAATCCGAGTAATGCAGCTTCCAATACTGCTAAAGAAGTAATTGTCGAAATGCCTTTAGTCCCGGGCCCCCATTCCCGTGTTACAGCTTTTACCAGGGATGAAATCAGTGCAGAAATCAGGCGACTGAAATTGCCTTACTTTATCCCCGGTGACTGTCTGCTTAAACCCATTCGTGATGAGGCAGGTTATCAGCCCGACGTAATTGTCTTAGACCAAGTGGCTCTCGCAAACGAACCGCGCTGGGATAGGGAATCCATCATCGCTCCGGGGGTCTTCTGTACGGCTGGCTGTAGAGGTCGTTAGCACTAATTGGCAGGATGATTACCATTTCAAGTTTGCCGATTATGAAAAATTGGGTATCCCGGAATATGCCGATGCGTCCGTTTAAAATACCGCGTGAGGACACGAGCTACAGCCTAGATGGGTTGTTAACAGACATCTACGAAAAAATCGACGCATTACCCGTCATACAGCTTCATTTTGAAAAGCTTGGGCAAACCTATTTTGACGATTGGCACGACGAAAAAGACGAACAGAAACGCGCTGAGAGTAGACCAGGGCTGCAGGCTGCGATCGCAAAAATGCCGGGGCAAGCTGTTCGACTAATTGGACTTTTGCACGTTCTTTGGGAAGTAGCCAGCGGGTCTGCTGAAGTTCCAGAGGAAATCCCCCTTGCCATTGTCAAATCTGGTTGCAAGTTAGCAGATTTTTATCTCGGTCAAGTCACCATTCTGCAGGGCGATGGAGATGTTGAAAATGGCGAGCTAGCTCCTACGCTGCGGAAGTTACTGGATAAGGTAGCAGACTTAAAAACTCTTACAGCTAGCCAAGCAAGGCGAACAATAAGAGATCTTCGCAAAACTGATGCCAATAAAGTGCGGCAGTTGTTTCTTGAATTAAAAATGATGGGCTTAGCCGAGACGCAAGGTAAAGGCTCTCAGATGGCACTTATCCCTAAAGAGTTGACAAATTCTGAAGAACTCCAAAAACAGCCGAACCCTTACTCTGTGGACGTTTTAGAAGGTAGCTCTTTAAAAGAGTTGACAACAGTTGACAAAAAATTGACAAACACTCAATGGAGTCAAACCATTGCAGAATCTGGATTACAGGACATAAAAAATCCAACAGTTGACAAAGTTGACACGGTTGAGGCTTTTGATTCAGACACTCCCCCCCCCCCAGACAGCAGAACCGATCGACATCCCAGATTTGAGCGACGAAAATCCTCAGATAATTAAGGATGTTGTCAACTTGTCAACTGTTGGCACTGAAAACCTTAGCCAGTGCGAGTTAGAAGCGGTTGACACGCCGTCAACTATGAGTGTCAACTCTTTGGAAAGTGTCAACTCGCCGCCAAAAGAACCCATCGCAAACCAGACAGGCAAACCAAAATTTGAGATAAAGATTGGCGATCGGGTGGTAATCGCTCGGAGTGATTATTCAAAATACCGTGGCGTGAAGGGTGAAGTAATTGCTGACTGCTGGGGGACAAAAGGCCGAGAGTTCTACATCCGCTTTGACAAGAAAATTAGCAATACCTTGCAAGATTATTTCCCCGCCACCGACGTGATGAGGGAACCATGCTAGAAACTCTACGCAGCAGTCCCGATCGCCCGATCGCGCTCGACACTGGCACGCACGCCGAATGTCTTGAGTTTGTCCGATCGGCAATCTCGATCGCCGATCGCCAAACAGCCCAAGACGTAGCCGACATCCTCAAAGATTGCTACCAGCGGGGCCACATCGATCGCACAAAAATCTGGGCTGACCTCACCCAAACCGAACAGCAGCAATTCCAAGAATTATTGGGCCCAATTGCCCATCACTTCGCCAACAGAATCAAACAGGCGCTCGGCTGGAATTCGCCCGGAGTTGCGCTGGGCATTGATTCCGATTTGGAAACTGCGATCGACCGTCGTGAAGTGGTGGCGGCGGATGTGATGGCGGTTGTGGGCGATCGGCGATTCCTAGATTTTCAGGAATTGGTCGCGCGTTGCCCAAAATATTTTAGCGAACTCCCCGCACCGTCGATCAAAGCCGCCACCAAAAAAATTAGCTGATTTTTTGTGTGCCCTCAAGTCAGGCAAGTGCCGTATAAAATCAGACGGAAAGCAGTACAAAATCAGTGAGATACAGGTATTTGCACTCTCTGCACTCTACCTGTATTTACCCGAAAATATACGGCACTTGCCTGACTTTTTCGGTCAAATTGCTGCCTTTTTGTGCTGTTCATTCTTTTGCCTGTTGGGACTGGTTATAGTTGTTCTCTCTCAGTAGCAAGCAATGTTTTTGCGATCGCAAACCCTGACTAATGCGTGCTGACGAAAAATAATGCACCCTTATCAATGGGGCATCCTAGGTGTCAAGGGGCTTAATTTTTACCGGATATTCGACTGTGCCGATTGCACGAACATTGCTCCTGCTGTTGTGGCGGCTTTTGTGGCTGCACAGGCATCAATTGCCGCAACTTTCCCCTCGCACTTGGGTAGCGATCGATCGCATTGCTCGCTCTCTTGTTAACCAGCCATCGCCGTCAGAGGTTTAATCGTCTTTCCAGTGCGATCGCATTGCTCGCTCTCTTGTTAACCAGCCCTCGCCGTCAGACGTTTAATCGTCCTTCCAGTGCGATCGCCTCAGTCGCTATAATTTATACATAAAAATTAAATTAAGTTAGAGTTGGGTAGGCGTCAGTCTCTACTGTGATACACCCTCTAATAGCCCTCTCCAATTGGAGGGGATAAAATCACCTGATTAACGGTTTTCAACTACGTTGGTTAACTTGTATCTTGGCAAAAGGTTTTTACTGATTAAAAACTATGAAAACTTTACCAGCAGTCAGACAAAGAGAGCTGCTATCCAACCATATTCACATTCGCCTAACTGACTCTGACTACAATCAAATTAAAGCAAAAGCAGAGGAAGTAAATTTAAGCATGAGCGACTTCATGCGCCGTGCAGCTTTGAGGAGAGCCATGCCGCGCCCTCTAGCTGCATTTGACTTAAAAGCTTATCAATTGTTATGCAAGATGGATGCCCAATTGAGAATTGCAGGAAACAACCTCAATCAGATTGCTAAAGCTTGCAATAGTGCTGTAATATTGGGAGAACCAGTTGTTGTCAATACAGGACTCTTAGAAAAAGTACAGCAACTCATTCGAGAAAACCAAGATGCAATTAAAGCAATGGTTGCAAACCTCGCCAAATCCACAGTACGCTAATTATTAACAAGCCTGGGCTTTACCGCCTGAGCAATCGATGCTGTGAAACTGACGGTTTTTCGATTATGATCGGCAAACAAATCAAAGGTACAGGCTTTAGGGGCTGTTTGAACTACGTGCTGGGCAAAAAAGACGCTTATCTGATTGGCGGCACTATGTGCGGACAGACTCCTGAAGAACTCGCTGCTGAATTTGCGATCGCCCGACAACTAAGACCTAACCTGAAAGTAGCAGTTTTTCACGCCACATTATCTGTTGCAAGCACTGAAAAACTAGAAGATTCTGAACAAAATGACCTGCGCTGGCTGGCGATCGCGGCCGACTACATGAAAACGATGGGATTTGACAATAACCAGTATACAGTTGTCAAGCACAGCGATACAGAACACGACCACATTCACATCGTCGCCAGTCGCATTCGCCTAGATGGAAGTGTCGTTGACGATAGCTGGGATTATTACACAAGCCAAGAAACTATTCGCCAGCTCGAACAGGACTATAATCTAGAAATTGTCGCGCCGAGTTGGGAAAAAGACAAGCGAGCTCAAACTACAGGAGAACACAGGCACTTACAAAGCAAGGGAAACAAGAGCGTCAGGGTGCAATTGCAAGACCTAATTGATGAAGTTACCCAAGATAACCCAACTATGCCAGAATTCGTTGAGCGGTTGCAGCAACAAGGCGTAGAGGTGCAAGTCAGACTGACTCGAACTGGGTTCAGTAAAGGCATTTCTTACAATTTAGATGGAGTCGCTTTAAGCGGCACTCAATTGGGCAAAGCCTACACTTTTTCCCGATTGCAGAAGCATCGAGGCGTTAGCTATGACCAACAGCAAGATAACGCCCTAATTGAGGCTTTAATGCAGCCACAACACTTAGCTATCGCCCCCAGTGAGGCAGAGGAAAATGAGTTAGAGTCGTCACAATTCGAGTTAGTAGCAGGCGCGGCTGCAACTCCTGCAACAGCAAATGAGTTAGAGTTGTCACAATCTGAGCTAGAAACAACCGCACCTGCAACTCCTGCAACAGCAAATGAGTTAGAGTTACAACTGTCAATCCTGCCTGAAAGTAATGAAAATCAGTGGCAAAAAGTGCGTTCGCATCTAGCAGTCGAGTACAGTTTACCTTTAGAATTGCTTGAAAAATTGCACTCTCATTCTTGGCTGTATGCCGGCTCAGAAAAGGCTGTCTTTACGGCACGGACGCTTGACGGGGAAGCCCGGTTCGCTTTTGTTCTAGATGAATTGGGCAACTTTACTACAACCCATCCCCTGTCATCTGAAGCTGCTTTCTGGGTAGCTACTACTGGAGAAATCGAGCGAGCTGTGATTGCCTGTAACTCAATTGAAGCCCTTTCAATTTTGCTTATTGAACAGGAAAATAACCAGGATAACTCTGCAATAACACCACCCACAATTTACCTAGGAATTGAACGAGCTTCACAACTGCCTATACAATTCTTACAAGAACTCGATAGCGTTATTATAGCGATCGCAGAAGATTATATGCTCGCTCGAAATGCAAGCGAGCTGCTACCGAATGCAGAACTTGTTAATCCACAGTCAAGTTGGAATGATATCTGGATACAATTAATTGAGCAAGAACAGCAAGATATTCAACAAAATAACCAACAGTATAAACAGCGCATCCAAGACATCGAACTGGATTAATTGTTGCTACCTTAAATTTGTCTAGAATTTAAACAAAGTGCTTAGGTTCATAAAACAATCAATATGTTTGATAAAACCTGTTGATCAATACTTCGGACAGTTTTTTAACGGCCCTGTAAGCCGAGGGCGAGGAAGCCCTGCCATTTTTTACGCATTTTCTGAAACTTAGCGCGCTTACTTAAACCTTGAAAAAATAGTCCAGCATATAGCCAGTAATGGTTTCGGAGACTCGACTATATCTAAAACTGTCCGAAGTATTGCTTATGGGACAAGGATTATGTCTCACCACTACTTCCGTATCACTACCAAGCATCATAACTTGGCTGTACAATAAAGGGTTCTAGCCGTGGGTCGCCCGTATTCTTAGCCTCAAACGCTAAGGATAATGACTACACTTATTACCTAGCAAAGCTTTTAGGCTAGCGGACAGGTCTGTTTAGCAGACCAAGTAAGGAAAAACTATAAATATGGAAAAAAACTATAAATTTCAATTCAATCCTTCCACTGCCTTAGAAGCCCTGAAAGCTGGTAAATACGACCCGCTTAACTTCTACGAAGCGCGTTTAGACCTGTTTAACCTCTCGGTAATGGCAGACTATGACCAACTCATTTGCCTACCCACATTAACTGCTATCGACAAATACTGGTATCAGATTGAAACAGCCCGAAAAGTCCTCAGACAAATGGGTGGACGGGCATTACTAGCGGATGAAGTCGGATTGGGTAAAACCATTGAAGCGGGACTAATCATCGCCGAATACTTAGCTAGGGGGATGGTAAAGTCCATCCTAGTGTTAACTCCGGCATCCCTAGTTTCCCAGTGGCAATCAGAGTTAAGTGACAAATTTAATATCGCTACTATCACCACAGATAACCGTGACCCACAACAACCGATAGACGAATTTTGGACAAATAATCCGCGAATTATCGCTTCATTAAACACGGCTAAGTCTGCTAAACATTATCTTCACGTCACCAGTCGTACTTGGGATTTGGTTGTTGTCGATGAGGCACACCATCTAAAAAATCGCAGTACCCTCAACTGGAAACTGGTCAACGCCCTCAATAAGCGGTTTATCCTCATGCTTACTGCTACGCCAGTGCAGAACTCCCTTGTGGAACTGTTTAATCTGCTAACCCTCCTCAAACCGGGACTGCTACAAACAGAAGCCGCTTTTAAAAAAGAATACGTCAATTCCAAGAATGGACGAGTCCCTAAAAATCCCGAAAAGTTACGCATTCTGATGCGGGAAGTTATGGTACGAAATACCCGCGCCCTAGTAGATGTCAAACTGCCCAAACGCTTCGCCACCACAATTACCGTTACCCCGGCAGCCGGAGAGGAGAAACTTTACCAAGACTTGAGCAAGTATCTACGTTCTTCAGAGGACAAACTAGACAGACTCTCCCGTACTAATTTGCTAATGCGAGCGGGTTCATCCCCTAATGCTTTAGCTGACTCCCTCAAGCAACTGACTATCCGCCTACCCGATGAAGAACTGAAGTCTTTAGCTGCACGAGCATCCCAAGTCAAGCAGGTCGAGAAAGCAAAAACCTTAGTAGAGATGCTCTCCAAATCTCGCCAGAAAACCTTAGTTTTCACAACCCATAAAGCAACTAGCACCTATTTAGCTAAAACGCTGCAAGCGGAAAATATCCCCTTTGCAGAATTTACTGGCGGAATGTCCCTTAAACAGAAAGATGAGGCTATAGCCGCATTTCGGGATAATGTTTCTGTACTCTTAGCATCGGAAACAGGGGGAGAAGGACGTAACATCCAGTTTGCTAATGCGATCGTTAATTATGACCTGCCCTGGAACCCAATGAAAATTGAACAGCGCATTGGTCGTATCCACCGCATCGGACAAATCCAGGATGTTTTTATTTTTAACTTCTGTCTCAAAGGCAGTATCGAAGAGTATATTCTGCGGATACTGCACGACAAAATTAATATGTTTGAACTGGTAGTCGGAGAAATTGAAACAATTTTAGGCAATGTGGATGATGAATTTGACTTTAGTGAAGTTGTCATGGATATCTGGCTTAAGCATCAAGTTAAACCCGAATTAGATCAAGCCTTTGAGCAATTGGCAGATAATTTGTTGAAAGCCCAAAAACAATATGAGCAAATTCAAGAACTGGATGAACAGATTTTTGGCGAAGATTTTGAAGCTTGAAAAATTGATTTGATTAAATATGTTATCAGACCCAATAATTACTACTTTAGAAAAAATTGTAGCTCTCCATGACGGAATAGCTGAACCGGCTGGGGAACACGTTTTAAATGCGCTGTTAAATGAAAACATAGCCTCGTTACTTTCTCTACCAGAAGAAGTAACTTTTACAACTATCACTGATGTACCTCAAAGTGTTTTTGTTACTTATCATTCAGAAGTATTAAATAAATTATCTGAACTATTAGCTGTCAAAGGGCAGATTAGTGCCTTGGGTGTAAAATTTGATGGCTATCTAAAAGCTACGGGATTTGACAAAAGCATACCAGAGAGATTCAAACCTCAAAATGGGTTAATTCGTTTTGTAGATGCTAAACCATCAACCACTCGCTACATTTTATGTAATGTGGCTTACACAGCGAATGCCGAAGAAAAAAGGATTGGTCTAGTTTCGTTTATTATCAATGAAATAACAGGAGTAACACCAGTACAAATTGGGGATGCTTTATTTTGGGAGTCTGACAGAATGGATGTGGATAATCAAGAAACACCATTTTCTATTCCTTTTGATGAGTTGTTGAAGTTAATCGAACATCAAAGTGGAATATTGATTGGAAAATCTTTAGATAATTGGCAGGCTAAATTAACAAGAGCAAGAGCTAGGGATGAAGAAAGACTAAAGGATTATTACAACACGATTAGCTCTGGGATTCGCCACAAGATTGAGTTAAAAAATTTGATTGGTGATGAATTAGACAAAGAATTAGCTCGAATTGAAGCTACTAATAGAGAGCTAGATCGAAAATTGTTAGATATCCAAGAGCGTTATGCAATGAGTGTAGAAGCTTGGTTGCACAGTGCAATGATTATCCATCTACCTACAGTACATATTCAATGTGAGTTGCAAAGAAAGAAAACGAAACGGACTGTAACAATAGTTTGGAATCCGTTCACTAAAATTATTGAACCTCTTTGCTGTGAATTATCAGGAGAACCTGTTTACGATTTCTATTTAGATGATCTATCAGCTAAAATTATCTCCCCGACAGTTTGGACTAGATAGGGGTATAGCCGAGATACGGGCTTTCCGAGGACACGACGTAAAGTTTTGTAACAATGCCGCTTTTCAATGTCCCTTCCGCCTAAAGAAGCTGCCAACACTCAGTCAGCTAGAGCAGAGTAGTATTACTACTCTGCCCTCGTACAGACCCAAAAAGCGGAAATCTTTTACTGCTAAACATTTCAGGCTTTGCTACTTCAAGTCATTTTGTCTTATATTTACAAAACTTTACGTCATGTCCTCGGAAAGCGCGTATCTCGGCTATACCCCAAAGGTGCGTCCAGGTTTTGAGTTGAGTGACCAAACGAAAAGATACGCTTGCTGTAATTCAATCCAGATGCAACAACTTGACTATTAATTCAATTCAGATGCAGCAACTTGACTATTAATTCAATCCAGATGCAGCAACTTGACTATTAAATCAATTCACTTTTTGTTAAAAGGGCTAAAAAATCACTAATTGTTGCGTCAGCTAAAGTCAGGCAAGTGCAGTATAAAGTCAGGCGGAAAGCAGTATAAAGTCAGGCAAGTGCAGGTATTTGCAGGGGGTGCACTTTACCTGTATTTACCTGCAAATATCCTGCTTTCCGCCTGACTTTTTCGGTCAAATTGCTGCTTTTTTGTGTCGAGCGTACATTTGTCTATTGAGGTCGGTTATGGCTGTTCTCAATCGGTAGCAAGCAATGTTTTTGCGATCGCAAACCTGACTTTTACACGCAGAAACAAAAACGATGCACCCTTATGAATGGGGAATCCTAGGTGTCAAGGCGATCGCGCCCGGGCTGGCTATCGGACGAACGATTCCCTCGCCATCATCGACATCAGCCGGCTGCTTCGCTTGCAAACAGTTCGGCAAGGCGCGATCGCGTCGGGCGTTACCAGCCAATACCGAACTGCACCAACTAGCTTGTATCGTACCCGGCGACGCTCCATCGTAAAGGCGGCTGTCCTGTACACCAACTGGCTCGATCGCGAGCTTCAATATCGACTCACGCGAGCTCACGCACAGTTCTATCAAAGTCCAAACTGCCCCATCAAACTTTCTTGCCTTGATTGCCGAGTGTGTGCGTGAGCTCGCCTTCAATTTCCAACTGTTCTCATCGCAGTCTTGCAAAAACCATAAAAACCATAAATTGCTCAATTTTGTGCTTTTGTACGTACATTTGACATGGCTTGCTATGCGACTGGCGCACTAATTAGGAGGATTGAGGAGGATTTAGAAGGGTCTAAAATACAAAAAATTACGCCAAAAGCAACGATTATTTACAAAAAATGATAAGCATTTATACTGAGCAGTAGGTAAAAAGAGGAAAGAGAAGGTGTAAGGAGGAAGAAATGTGCTGTTTTCTCCTCTTTTTTCCTCCTTATTTTTGGCTAAAAATTTTGAACCAGTCAGAGCGACTTTTCTGCATTGGTTTGGTCAAGGTGCACTCGGATTGATAGGGTCACTCGATTTTGGATGCAAGGATTTACGATTTTGGATTGACTTGCGCGAACGGTCGTCGGGGGCTTAAAAAAGGAATTGTTTTTTTGTTTCGACCTGATAAAATTCAGGGGCTTGAAACCGTTTTTTGGATTCTAGATTTAAATTTAATCCTTGCATCCAAAATCTAAAATCCTTGCATTGTCTCGGTCAATGGGGAGCCACTGATAGCGAATTGCAGGCTTATTTGGATATTCGAGTAAAGGTAGCGAGTTGCGAGTTGCAGTTTTTGAGGTCAAGACAATTCTTTGAAGGCGCAGTGCTGCAGGCTAGTCTAGTAATAGTAGCTATCGCCGCAAACACCTAAAAACTGGGAGATGGGGATGTCAAAGGGCTTGAATTTTACGCGATATCCAAGTGTTCCGATAAATGCCATCAATGCCATGTTAGCCCAGTGTGTCAAAGGACTTGAATTTTACCCGATATCCAACTGTACCGATTGTTCAAATTGCTCCTACTGTTGTGACAACTTTTGTGGCAGCACTAGCATCAATTGCCGCAACTGTCCTATTGAACTTGGGTAGCGTCGGTACAGCCTTAAATTTAGAGTCGCGAGGCTCACGCACTCTCTCTGAAATCAAGTACAACCGTGGCGTTAAGCGAAGGCAATTGTCACTGCCTTCTCATTGCCTAGTTTTACAAGTTTCGCGGCTTTCGCTTTGACTGCAAATTTTACTTGCTTGCCGAAGTAACGGTTAGAGCATTCTGGCAGCCCAAAAAATTACGAAAGACACTTCGCTTTTTTGTACAGCAGAGTGCGGTAGCACGCTCATTCAATAAAGCCAACTGAACTGCAAATCTTGCTATAAAACGGCTACCGCTTTTGTGACGATACATTGCCAAGACTTACGCAACTGGCACGCGGTGATGAGTGCTCACGCTCCTACCTACAACAGCTTCTATAAGGCCGGGGCGAGCGAGGCGTGAAAGCTGCATGGCTCACACCCCGATTCAGCGGACAAGATTTTGATTGAGAGAAGCCCTCTCGCGCGCCGACATCATCGGCGCGTCCACCCACAGTGGACGCCACACGGCCCTGATTCAGATGAGCAACGCAAGCATTCCCTCGCGGGTGATTCAAGAAATCAGCGGTCACAGCAACCTCGAACAGTTGCAGCGGTATTTGGAAGTCAGCGACGCTCAAGTCAGGGGGGCGATTTGTTCGCTGTCCATGCTTTCCTACACCGGAAAACTCCACAAAACAAGAACGAATATTCGTACAACTTTTTCAACAAACTGCGGAAAGCCGGTCGAACAAGAGTGCAATACTGACAGCCTTCGGTGCCAAATTATACCGATTTATCGCTCAAAAAAATCGCTGTTTTTTACGGCAATAGTGGGACGAAGTACGGGCGAAACGTGGAGCAAGTGGGGTCGAAGTACGGGCGAAACGCGGCGAAAAAAATCAGTCTCGTTTCGTCCACACTTCGTCCACACTTCGTCCGTACTTTGTCCGTACTTTGTCCGTACTTTGTCCGCGCTTCGCCCACTTTAATAGCATTTCGGTTACATAAGTTAACAAAGCCTGAAACTCATACATGATAAGGAATGCAGCAGTTGTTTGTTACTTCATATTTGCCGTCTGTAACGGACTGTTCCAACCTTATATAGAGATTCGGGCGAATGCTGGCCCTGGGGATGAAGTCGAAACTTTGTGACCCTACACACTCCGCTTTGAACTGTTTTTTTACGCTCCAAATACGCCATACTGGGGGCATCGAAATTTCAGTTTTTTGACGAAGAGGGCGATCGATCGAAAAAACGAGTTATTTTGCTGATTTTAACGCTCGCCGCTAATTTAACGTTCGGCTTGCTGTCGGATCGATCGGCAGTTTTTTGCGTTCGGTGCTGAGAGGGTATGAACTCGAATATTGCGATCGCGCTGCCGCTAATTTGATATTGAACTTGCTGTTAGTTCGCGACGGTGCGTGAAGGCTCTTTCGCGCGAAAGAGCAAGCGCTCTCGAATATCGCGAGCGCGTTAAAACGAGCGGCGACACCCGACCGACACGGACGACAATAGCGACGGTCGCGCGAGTCCCTTCAACAGTTCGGATGGCAGCCGAACGCCGAAGTCGTTCGAGATCGAGCGCGTTAATTTTTCGACTTCGATGCTGCTGCAAGAAGAAGGGAAACTTGGCGGCCATTTAGATCGGCGGCGCATCAACTCTGTAATCCTCACACACACTTCTTCCTCCTCTGTTTCCAGCCAGCGGGCAATGGTTTGCGGACTGTACTTAGAACCCGGCGCGCCCCGACCGAACATCTGGGTCAGGTGCGAGATCCACGTTTGGCTAGAGGCGAACTTGAAAAGGTGCTTGCTTCAAAATAAGAAAATCGCCGGGGCTACAATAAACTACGGTTTTTCGATCGACAATTTGCACAATCTTTTTAAAAAATGTGCTTAATGATACCGATTCACGGTAGCAATCGGCATTCGATTTTACTGCAATCGAGCGATACCAAACTGCAACCAAACTTGATTTACAAATACTAAAACTACACCAAACTTGACTTTATAATATTCGTTCGCAGTTCGTCCATTTTTGTAAGCTTTCATCTCATTTTTGTCTGCGAACGTTATACTTTTGTCTATTAACGTTAGACTTATATCCATTTTAGTTGATTTATTCAAGATTTATACAGGATAAAGATTACAGGGTTTTTAGAACGTAAAAAATTGCATTAAATAGGAAGCCAACCTTGCGAAAGACCCAGATTCAGACAAATACTACAGGGGGGCATAGATACAAAACTTGCGCGTCTTTACTTACTCCGCATTGTGCCGTTTTTTATGCTCTCAGTTACGGAATAGTTGGGGGTATCGAAATTTCAGTTTTTTCGACCCAAATGGAGAACCGGAAAACCGAGGTAAATCTGTCCAAGCAAGCCTAGTGTAACCGGCTCTCTTGGATTGGCAGCGTAAAACTAGCCCGCAAGGGATGAGGTGGGTTAAAAACAGAGGCAGAATTTGGATTTAGTTTGAGCGTTAGACTCGGCGCAACAAGTCGTCCAGGCGATCGCGTACCAGAGGATCTGACTCCGCAGTCAGCCATTGGGCGATCCATGCGACGAAATATTCGCTAACTATCGAATGGAGTTTGTGGCTCCGACTCTGCACCAGGCTCAGATGAAGTTTGTGGCTTGGCAACCAAAACCTTGAAAGCTGCATTTTCCTCATCAGTCAAGGAATTTTTAACTGCTGTCTTGAGGTCGCCTGTCGGGTCACGTTTTATAGGTGCAACAGCTTTCCTAGCCGCTGCGGGGTCATTTTCTGCGATCGCTTGGAGCACCCCCTCGACTATCTGTTCAACTAACTCTGGGTTAACGGCGGGTTCAAATTTGTCTGTGGCTTCGATCGATACTTGCTTTGCCATCTGCTGTTCGGCGTCGTTCGAGTCAATTAGCGGTGCTTGCTCTGACTCTGGCGACGCGCTTGGGGCTTCAGAAGGTGACGTGTCATCTGAATGCAGACCTGAATGCAGACCTGAATGTAGACCATCCAGAGGCTCAATACTTTGGTCTGTATGGTTTGTGTTGACCGTGTAGACCTGAGAGGGGATAACTTTCTCAGAATCATCTTTGTTGAGGTTTGAATCAGTGGCTGACGAGATCGAACCTAATATCGGCGGTAAAATTTCAGTTTCTATTTTTTCCAAAAGTTTTGGGTTTAAGTCTACATGGTCTACACAAGTCTTGTCTGCTAAAGCTTTTAGGTCTACATTCAGGTCTGCATTTTGCAGACCTAGGTCTACATAATGCAGACCTAGGTCTACATTTTGAGGTAACAAATCTTCCACGGTGGCAATGTTGGTGTCGGCATCCGTCCGCAACCGCAATCCTTTGATTACCGTGCCATTCGCGGCCCGATCTTTCAAAACATCTTTCCATTCAAGGACGAACTGGCAAAGCTCTACCAAGTCTGCTGAGAAGTTGTTTTTACCTTTGGCGCTGTATCCGGCACTGCGACAGTAGTGGTGGTAGGAGCCGAATAGGGTGGACTTGGCTGCCTTGTAATCGTCGTCCTTCCATTCATCTTTGTCGCCCCCGATCGCGGTTTTGGCTGCTGGGTCGTGTATGAGGCAGTCGTTGACCCACGATGCCATCGGGTCGGCCCGCACCCGATCTGCCCAGAAAGTGCCGTTGATACCGCAACCCTC